>JAIXVN010000411.1 GCA_027483005.1 Verrucomicrobiaceae bacterium | reverse complement strand
GAAACGGCAAGGTCAGCAGCGCGAACAGCACGAGCGCCACTCCCTCCAGGGACAACAGATACCAAGGCCACGGCCCAAGATGGTCGAGCAGGCTCGGGTTCACCGGCTTGTGGGCGGCGAAGCCGAAATTCGTGCCGAGCAGCTCATTGAGACCCGTTGCACAGACGATGTAGACGTTCACCCACAGAAAGGCCCGCAGCGGGCTGCGCCACCAAGGCATGGCCGGACGCCAGCCATCGACGATCGGGAGATACAGCGCCGCGGCGACGATCGAGAAGTGCATCACGAAAAACGTCACGAACGGCCAGGCCGGATAGCCCACTTGGATCGCGGGTGTGAGCAGGCCCTGGATCGTCCCGGCGAGGCCCCAGTAAAAGGTCAGCTCGCAGAGCACCTGGCGGCGTGTGAGCAGCGCGAAGCCTGCGAGGACCGCGGCGAGATCGCAGAGGTGGAACGGCACAATGCTTTCCAATCCAACATTCGGAACCTTGAACCACGCGAGTTGGGACATCGGATAGGCCATCAGGTTGAGGAAGGCCAGCAGTCCGGTGGAAAGCTGCCGTCCCTGTGCGCTTTTCTTTCCCGCGAAGATCACCGCGAAGGTCGCCACCGCCCCGATCAGGATGGCGACGCCGTGCTCGCGGGAAAAGGGATGGAAGGGAGGAGGCATCCGTTGTCTGCAAGACTCGGAGCAGGATGCTCCAGAGACGGACTGGAGCGGAGACGCTCCAGCCATGTTACGCCGTCACCGCGCCGCGATCGTCGTTCAGGCCGCTCTTTTCGAGGAAGTAGTCGTAGCCACCGGCGTAGCGGGTGACGGTGCCGTTGTTGATGTGCAGCGTCGTTTCCGCCAGCGTGCGGATGAAGTGCACGTCGTGGGAAATGAAGACCAGCGTGCCTTCGTAGTTCTTCAGCGCCTGGACCAGCGAGTCGATCGAGAGGATGTCGAGGTGGGTCGTCGGCTCGTCCATCAGGAGGAGGTTCGGCGGGTCGGTGAGGAACTTCACGAGGTTTAGTCGCGACTTTTCACCTCCGGAAAGCACGCCGCAGCGCTTCTCGACATCGGCGCGACGGAACAGGAACGAACCGAGAATCGCGCGGGCTTCGTCCTCACGCAGCGTCGGGCAGGAGGACATGACTTCCTCCAGCACGGTGTTGTGCTCGTTGAGCGATTCCGAGCGATGCTGCGAGTAGTAGCCGAGCTTGGTGGCGTGGCCGACCTCGCGCTTGCCGCCGTTGATTTCCAACACGCCAGCGAGGATCTTGATGAGCGTGGACTTGCCCGCGCCGTTCGGTCCGACGAGGACGATCTTCTCACCGCGTTCGAGGGTGAGATCGAGGTTCTTGTAGATCTGCTTGTCGCCATAGGCCTGCGACATCTTCACCAGCTCCATGACCTTCTGGTTGGAACGCTGCGGCTGCGGGAAGGCGAACTTGAAGGGCTTGCGCGGCGCACGCGGCTTTTCGATGCGCTCCAGCTTTTCGAGGAACTTGATGCGCGACTGCACCTGCGCGGCCTTCGATCCGACCTGGCGGAAACGGTCGATGAATTCCTGGTGGCCTTCAATTTCCTTGTTCTGGTTCCGGTAGGCTTGGACCTGCTGCTCGTAGCGGGCCTCGCGCTGCTCGGTGAAGGAAGTGTAGTTGCCGGTGTAGGTGATGAATTTCTGCGCGTCGGGATCGATCTCCACCACGCTCTCGACGAGCACGTCCATGAAGTCGCGATCGTGCGAAATCATCAGGATCGCGCCGGAATAGTTCCGCAGGTAGCGCTGGAGCCAGAGCAGGGAAAGCAGGTCGAGGTGGTTCGTCGGCTCGTCGAGCATCAGCAGGTCCGGCTCCATCACAAGGAGCTTTGCGAGGTGCGCGCGCATGATCCAGCCACCGGAAAAGGTGCGGGCGGCGTTGTGGAAATCGGCTTCCTTGTAGCCGAGTCCGGAAAGGATCTTCTTCGCCTTCGGTTCGAGCTGGTAACCGTTCAGCAGTGTGAACTGGTCCTGCGCGTGGGCGTAGTCCGGATGCCCGTGCGTGCCGGCGGCTTCGTGCTCGCGCATGGTGCGGAGGATGCCGACCATTTCCGGCGTGATGCCCATGGCAATTTCGAGAACCGTCTCGTCGCCAGGGTCGCCCGCTTCCTGAGGGAGGTAGCCGGTGATGGCGTATTCATCGCGCTCGATGATGCCCTCGTCCGGATCGTCCTCGCCGAGGATCATGCGGAACAGGGTCGATTTTCCCGCGCCGTTCGGACCGACGAGGGCGACGCGTTCGCCCCAGTTGATGGTCAGTTCGGCCTCGCGGAACAGGGTGCGTCCGCCGAGGGTCTTGGTGAGCTTGTGGATGCTGAGCACGCGCGGGGTTTAGGCGGAGAACCCCGCAGTGCCAAGTTTCAAGTTCCAAGCGGGCCTCCAGGATGCGAAAGTCAGGGCATGTGGACGCGTCGCGACTGGCTGAAACTCTCGACCGCCGGTCTGGCGGGTTCGATGGTCGGCTGCGGATCGACTCCCCACCGTGAGCCTCCAAGGATGCTGCCCGGCATCGCCGCCGGATACGGAGGAAGGGGCTGGGCGCTTTGGGAAGGTCGGTCACGGATCGCGGAATCGAATCTTTTTGCCAGCGGACCGATCCTGAGCATCACGAAAACCCTGGCGGGCCTGGCGGTGACGCGCCTGGTCTCGAAGGGGGCGATGTCGCTCGATGAGCGCTTGGCCGACACCTTTCCCGAGTGGAAAGGCGATGCCGTGAAATCCCGGATCACGCCGCGCATGCTGATCCAACAAACCTCCGGGCTCGAAGCCGGATCGAGCGCCCTTTATCACCGACCGCTCGCCGACAAGGGTCGGGCCGCGCTTTCCCTGCGGGTGGTCGATGCGCCCGGCAGCCAGTTCCGCTACGGGGCCTCGCACTGGGAGGTGCTGGCGGAATTCCTCCAGCGCACACTCGGTGACGAAACCCTCGAGCATTTCATCGCCGGAAACGTGATGGGGCCGATCGGCCTCCGCAGCCGGAAATGGCGTTCGGACCTGAAAGGCCGCTGCTTTCTCTCCACCGGCGCGGAGTTGACGGTCGAGGATCTCGGGAAACTCGGACGGACCCTGGCAAAGCTGCTTCGTGGCGGAAGCGCGAACGGCTTCGATCCCGGAGTCTATTCGGAGGTCACGAAACCCTCCGCCGCGAATCCCATCTACGGCGGCGGACTTTGGAGAAATCTCCGTGGTTCATCCGGCCGCGCGATCGAGATCGAAGACGTGCACGATGCTCCGCGGGCCTCCTCATTCTGGTCGGCTGCCTGCCTTTCGAAACAGCACCCCGCCGATCTGGTGGCGCTCGTCGGTTCCGCCGGACAACGAGTCTTCATCTGGCCTGAGAAGGATCAGGTCTTTGCAAGGCTCGGACGTTCGCCGCAGTGGAAGGATGGGCCCTTGTTGGAAGCTCTCTGTTAGATCGCGCCTTATCGTTTCACCGCCACGAGGATGTTCGCCTCGTCCGGTGTGGCGTGATAACCGGAACCAAAGGGAATCCGTGGCCCGCCGCCGATGGCGTCGTAGGCGGCCCGGAGGTCGGGTTGATCGTGCTTCGTGAAGAGCTCGATCGGTTTCTGATAGCGACCGAAGAACTTCAGCTCCCAGCCGCTGGCGAGGTAGCGGAACGGAATGCCCGAATCATCCTGCACGATGGCCCGAGACTGCGAAAGCACCTGGTTTCGGATCTTCGAGAAGCCCTCGTCGTGCATCAGATAGGAGGCGGCCTTGAAGTAGGCGGTCGAGCCGCTGAAGCCGCCGACCCACGACTGGAAGCCGGATTTGAATCCGCCGTTCGAAAGATCGCCGGAAACGTAGATCGCGCGCTTTGATCCTCCGCCGGGCAGGCTGAAACGGATGTCCACGCCGGTGTTTCCACCCGCATTGATCGGCTGCACGCTGTCCACTTCTCCGCCCATCAGGCCGATCGACGTGAGCAGGATCGGCGTCACGCCGGGCATCGGTCCGTTGGCCAGATCGCCCTTCATGTCCTTGGTCACGAAGTAGCCGACCTTGAGCTGGGTATCCATCGACTTGCCCAGACCGAAGAGCGCGTCCACCACCGTCGCCGGGTCCTGGTTTTCCAGGGATGGCAAGGAGCCTGCCGGTTCCAGCCCCAGCAGCACGTAGGTCGAGGTGTTTGGAAACATCGACATCGCATAGAGCAGGTCCGGCCCGCCGAAGGGATAGAGCAGGGTGCCGGGCGAACCGATCACCGGGGAAAGGTTCTCGTTCGACCATCCGGACTGCCTCGAAGTACGACGTTCCCCGTAGGCCTTCCACTTGAACGCGATCTCGTCGAGGTAGGTCCGGTAGTTGACCGTCTGCTGGATCTGCGAAAGCCCGGCTCCGTGGCGGACCGGCTTTCCGGCGAGGAAGAGTGCGACGTCGTTGGCATCGGCCACACCGGAGACCTGCACGAAGGCGGCGAGCGGGGGAGCGAGCGTCAGTGTTTCGCCGGGCTTCGGCTTGGATTTCGAGGCGCAGCCGCTGAGGGCCACCGAGAGGGCGAGGAGGAGCGCAGGTTTCATGAACGACGTTTGTTGAAGGGAATCCAGAGCAGGGCGCAGGCCACGGCGGTGAGCACGCCGCTGACGGCTGGCCATGGCTGATGGATCAAGGATACCGCAACCACCACCGCCGTCATGCAGAGAAACAGGATCGGCGGCAGGGGATAGAGAGGGATGTTGGATTTGTGCAGATTGTAGGGCACGCGTCGCCGCAGGATGAAGATCCCGAAGACGCTCATCGAGGTGGCAAGGGTGAGCCCGACCTGGGTGTAGGTCAGCAGTTGGTCGAAGTTTCCAATCGCCACCAAGGCGAGAGCCAGTCCCGCCTGAAACCTCAGAGCCCGGGTCGGCAAGCCATCCACTGGAGCGAACCATCGAAGCGCCGGCAGGTCGCGACCCATCGCTCCCAGCACCCGCGGTCCGGCCCACAGCAGCGCGCTGACCGAGGCGCAGAGCCCCAGAGCCAGCAGCATCGAGATCCACTTCGCCACCGAGGCCCCGAACAAGGAAACCGCCGCCACGTGTCCCACCTCCAGCACACCCGTCAGCTCCGCTTTCGGCGCGGCATGCAGGAAGGCGGCATTCAAGGCGACGTAAAGCAGCATCACCAAGAAAGTCCCGCCGATCAGGGCGCGGCGCACGGTCTTCTCCGGACGATCCCATTCCTCCAGCCCATAGACCGCCGCATTCCAGCCGCTGTAGGCATAGAAAACATAGAGCAAGGCACCGGCAAAGGTCGGCTCCAGCATCGCCCGTTGTGTCAGACCGACCGGTTGCCACCACACGATGTCGCCCTTGCCCGGCAGCAGCGCGGCGGCGATCAGGAAGGATAGGATCAGCAGCAGCTTCAGGGCCGTCGCCGCCGTCTGGACTCGGGCACTGGTGGAGGTGCTGAATGAATGGGCGGCCGTGCCTAACAGAATGACGCCCACCGCCACCGCCGGTGCCGGGATCGCCTCGAAACTGGCATGCACGTAGCCCCCGATCGCCAGGGCGCTGAGCGCCGTCGGCGCAGCAAACCCGACCACCGCCGAGAGCAGTCCCGACATGAAGCCGAAGGCCGGGTGATAGATCTCGCAGAGATAATGATACTCCCCTCCGGACTTCGGCAGCAGGCTCGCCAACTCCGCATAGCAAAGCGCCCCGCAAAGCGCCGTCAGCCCGCCGATGATCCAAAGCATCAAAATAGGCGGTGCGACCTGGTAGTCGAGCAATTGAAAGCCCAGCGAAGTGAACACCCCCGTGCCGATCATGCTCGCCACCACCAGCGCGGTGGCGGCTGCAGAGCCGGCTTTCGGTTTATCGGACACGATCCAAGCTTGCGGCTGCAAGTCTTTGGCGGAAGGAGAAAAACTTCCGAGGCTACAGTGAGTTTCAGGAACTGCGGAGATCCATTTGGCAATGGCGATTCAAGGATCGATCCAAAGTCGCAACTTGGGAAAGCATTCACGGCGTGAGCGTGACGTCATCTCCAGTCCATGGCTCGCGATCCGGCCCCGCCGAGCGGATCTCGGTGCGCGAGGCGCTGAGTGAATGGAAGACGTAGGGTGTGCCCCAGCGGTCGATGAGTTTTCCGGAGCCATCGAGGAACGAACCGGAAGCAGGCAGGTAGGCGAGGTGCTTGGGGTTCTTTCCCAGCAGCGCGGCGGTGATTTCCTCGTTCTCGCCGACCGGATTGCCACCATGATTTTTCCTGAACTCGGCGAACAGAAGATCGAGCGTGGAAAGGTCGTCCGCCGGCAGCGTGTCGGCGCTGTTCAAGGTCGCAGCGGTCTCTGTGACCGGCAGGGCGATGATGGGTGATGAGTCAGGAGCCGGAGCTGGCGGCGGGCGGACGATTCCCACCGTAGATCCCGAAAGGGCTGGGGTCTGCTTGGTTTGATCGGGCCGACCGAAGTAAAACGAAGCCACCAGCGACAAGAGGCCGAGGAGGAGGAAAACCTGATGGCGCCGGGTCATCGCGGATCAGAGGAAGGCCAGATTCGCGGACGACTGGGTGAAGGGATTGTCGAAGCGGCCGAGGTTCGGGAAGATGGCTCCGATCTCGTTGCTCCCCGCGCCCATCCAGGAAGTGAGCACGGACGAGTATTGATCGACCGAGGTTCCCGGAATCCATCGGCCGCGGCTTGACCCGGCATCGAGCGAACCGGTGACCGCGCCGGTTTTCAAGCTCGGGAAATGGCCGTAGATGTCGCCGCCATGAACCGCGCCGCCCATCACCACTGCGTGGCCGCCCCAGCCGTGATCGGAGCCGGCCTTGGTGGCGTCGGTGTTGTTGGCGGTGAACGTGCGGTTGAAATCGGAGGCGGTGAAGGTGACGACGTCATTCCAAACCCCGAGGGCCTGGAGGGTGTCGTGGAAGGCCTTGAGGCCGTTCGAAAGCTCCGTCACCAGATTGCCATGGGAGGTGAGCAGGGTCTGATGGGTGTCGTATCCGCCGACCTGGCAGAAGAAGATCTGGCGGTTGTTGCCGAGGACGTTGCGACCGGCGATGAGCTTGGCGATCATCTTGAGCTGACCGCCGAGCGAGGCCGTGGTGCCGGTGAAGAGGGTATCGAAATTCACTCCTGTTGCCGCCGCAGCGGTCAGGGCCGCGCCGACCGTGCCTTCGGTTGCACGGGCGCGGGCGACGATGCGGTTGTATTCCTCTTCATGAAGGTTCGAGTGGGTCAGCTTCATGATGTCCTCGAAGGCCTTGAGGCGCCGGGCCTGGTCCGAGTTCTTATAGACCCCGTTTGCATCCAGCGCGAGATCGTAGGGATTGTTGTCAGAGTTGGAACTGTTGAAGCCGCTGAGTGGAACCGTCCCCGAGGAATTGACGACATACTGGGTCACCTGACCCGAGGTGCCGACCTGGAAGGAATTGATTCCGGCCAGCGAGATCGACATTGAAACCTTCGAGCTGCCGCTGCTGTTGTACGAGGAATTCAGTAGATCCGCCGCTCGTCCTCCCCAGCCGGAGGTGAAGGGCCGATCGGAGACGGACGACTGCCACTGCGTCTGCTGGTCGGAGTGGGAAAACAACTGCGGCGGCAGGGGAATCGCTCCGCTGAGGTACTCGGTCCGGCTCGCGACCGGAAAGGCAAGCGTGCCGACGTTGCTGATGAAGGCGAGTTTCCCCTCGTTGAAGAGTGTGGCGAGGGCCGCGGCATTGGGATGCGCACCCATGGGGTGAAACACGCCGCCGTGATGACGGTTGAAGGTCTTGGTGGTGGCCGGGACGTTCAGCGGCGCGAGCGTGGTGCGATCAAGCGCGAGTACTCCGCGACCGGTCTGGTAATCCGCCCGCAGCCCGCTGCTGGCGGGATCTCCGGAAGGCACGAGCAGGTTGTTGGAATCATGGCCGCCGTTCAGGAAGAGGCAGACAAGGGCCTTGTAGCCTCCATTTCCCGGACCCTGGGCCATGGCGGCGGTCATCAGTCGCATCTGGGCGAGGGCGTTGACCAGACCGGTGACTCCGAGCGAGGCACAAGCGGACTGACGGAGGAAATCACGCCGAGTCCGGAGGTCTTCCTTTTGGTGCTTTTTCATGACGGCGGAAGAGTGGGCTT
>JAIXVN010000110.1 GCA_027483005.1 Verrucomicrobiaceae bacterium | reverse complement strand
GGCCTCGCTGGAACACGAGGCGGATTTCCTGCATCAGGGATCGCCGTCGGCCGTGGTGCTGGTGGCCGAGGCAGGTGTCCGGCTCATCGAGCTCTGCAAGCGGGCCATTCACCGCGTGAGCGGTGACCATCATCTGCTCGGCAGCTCGGTGTTCGTGAACCACACGCATGACGAGCTGGTGGAATTCCACGGACTAGAGAAAGAAAGCACTAAATCCTAATTTCGAAATTCGAAACGGAAGAGAGTTGAGGCGCGGTTTGCCTGTTTTTCCTGGTTCGGGCTTCTGCGGTCCCTTGACATCGCGGCGGGGGCTGGGGAGGATTCGGGCATGTACGAGACAGCTGGTAAATTGAAATGGATCGGTGCGACGCAGAGCTTCCCGAGCGGCTTCAGCAAGCGTGAGTTCGTGGTGACGACCGCGGCAGACAAGTATCCGCAGGATCTGAAGTTCGAGGTGGTGAAGGACAAGTGCTCGATCCTCGACAATTTCGAACTCGAGCAGGACGTGCAGGTCAGCTTCGACATTCGCGGCAACGAGTACAACGGCAAGTATTACGTGAACCTCGCCTGCTGGAAGCTTCAGGCCTCCGACGGTTCATCACCCGCGCCAGCGCGTTCAGCTCCGCCGCGCGAGCAGTCGCAGCGTTCCGCGCCATCGTCGGGACCTTCCCACTCCGAGCCAGAGCCGTCCGCCGCCGATCTGCGGAAGGACGATGACTTTGATGACGACATCCCGTTTTGAACGTCGAACGTCGAACATTGAACGTCCAGGTTTGAAGGGCCATGGAGGGTCGTGAGGTGAGTTCGAGTGTTGGATTGGCTGTCACTTCGCAGCCGACTTCAGCTCTTCGAAGCGCTTG
The DNA here is from genome assembly GCA_027483005.1 of Verrucomicrobiaceae bacterium. Classification (GTDB taxonomy): domain Bacteria; phylum Verrucomicrobiota; class Verrucomicrobiia; order Verrucomicrobiales; family Akkermansiaceae; genus Luteolibacter. The sequence continues at coordinate 2,935 of JAIXVN010000110.1, read as the reverse complement.
CGCATTTCGGTGAGGCGGTCCTTCTGCGCGGGATCGTTGATCAGATCTCGCTCTTCCATCGGATCGTTTGTCAGATCGAAGAGCTGCTCACGCTTGAAGTCGGGCCAGAACATGTATTTCCAATCCTTGCGGACGAGCGCCTCGGAGGCGGGGATGAAGCTGACGTTCTTCATGATGGCATGCTCGTAGAAATACTCCGTGCGCCATTCGGGATCCTTTTCGGATGCGTAAAGCGGCAACAGGTCGCGACCCTGCATCGTCTTCGGGGCCTGAATGCCGGCGGCGGCGAGAAAGGTCGGAGCGAGGTCAACGTTGAGGGCGAAGACGTCGCTGGTCCTGCCGATGCGGCTCTTCGCCATGCGGGGATCACGGATGATGAGCGGGACGCGGATGCTTTCCTCGTGGGGATACCACTTGTCGGCGAGCTGGTGTTCGCCGTGGAAATTGCCGTTGTCGCCGGTGAAGACGACGAGGGTGTTTTCCAGCAGGCCCTGCTTTTCCAGCTCAGCAAGAACGCGGCCGCAGGTGGCATCGACCTCGGTGGCCAGGCGGTAGTAGTTCTTCATCATCGACTGATATTTCTCCGGTGTGTCGAAGCGCCAGTGCCAGCGATTGCGGCTCTCGTTCTTTTCGTTGGCGATGAACTCGGGCAGCTTGCGAAAAGCCTCGTCGGTGGCGGTCTTCGGGACGGGGATGGTGACGTCCTCGTAAAGCTTCATGCTTTCCGGCTGCGGCAGATACTGGAGCGGGTTTTCATCCTCGGCATGGGTGGCGAAGAAGGCGAGCGTGAGGCAGAAGGGCTTGTCCTTGGGGCGGGTGCGGAGGAACTCGAGGGCGTCGTTCTCGTTTTTCTGGGTGACGTGGATTTTCGAGCCGTCGGGCTGCTTGATCCAATGGGTGCCGGAGTAGGCTCGACCGAAGTCGAAATTCTCCGCCGGGAATTTGCCATTGTGCCACTTGCCGATGTGGCCGACGTGGTAGCCGCTCGATCGCATCAGCCCCGGATAAGTCTCCACCCATGGGGTGTTGAACGGCTGCATCGCCTTGTTGCCATGGCGCGACATCCACTGGCCGGTGAAGAGCGAGGCGCGGCTGACTCCACAGATCGAGGTTGTCACACAGGCGTGCGTGAAACGCGTGCCCTGGGTGGCGAGCTTGTCGAGCTGCGGGGTCTTGACGATCGGATTCCCTGCGCAGCCGAGCGTGGTGTAGCGCCAGTCATCCGCGAAGAGGACGAGGATGTTCATCGGCTTCTCCGCCGCCTGGAGCAGAGGGGACAGAGCTGTTAGAAAAAGGAGGAGGGTTTTCATGGGGCATCGAGTTTTCCAACAGGGCGCTTGTGGGCGAGGATCTCCGCGTCGCGGCGGGCCGCTTCTTCGCGCAGACGATGGACGATGTCGGGGTGGGCGGCGGAGACGTCGGTGGTTTCGCCGATGTCGGCCTTGAGATTGTAGAGGGCGCTGTTTGGGGCCTTTTCCTTCGGGCCCTTCCCACCGAGAAAAAGTTTCCAGTCGCCTTGTCGGATCGCCATGAGCTTGGACATTCCCACGCCGTAGTAGAGATGGGTGTCGCGCACGGCAGCGGGCGATGCCTCCGTGAGCAGGGACGAGATGTCCTTTCCGTCGAGGAGACGATCGGGATCGAGGGTGGCCCCGCTAAGCTTCGCGAAAGTCGGAAGGAGGTCGATGTTGCCTAGGATCTGATCGCAGGTGGTGCCGGCGGGGATTTTTCCGGGCCAGCGCATCAGGCAGGGTTCGCGCACGCCGCCTTCGAAGCAGGAGGCCTTGCTGCCACGGAGTGGTGGGGCAGGACGACGGTCGGCGCCGTTGTCGGAGGTGAAGATGACGAGGGTGTTGTCGGCGAGCTTCAATTCGTCGAGCACGGCGAGGATCTGGCCGACCGACCAATCGATCTCCTCGATCGTGTCGCCGATGGGACCGGCCTTGCTCTTGCCCTTGAAATCGGCCGAGGCTGCGAGCGGTTCGTGGATCATGGTGTGGGGCAGATAGAGGAAGAAGGGCTGGTCCTTTTTCGCCTTGATGAACTTCACTGCCTCCTCGGTGTAGCGGCGGGTGAACTGGGATTGATCGGGCTCTGTCTCAATCACGGTCTCCCCGCGATAGAGCGGCAGCGGCGGCATGGGGCCATTGCTGTGCTTTCTGCCGCCGAGCATGTCGTTGCTGTACGGCAGGCCGAAATACTCGTCGAAGCCCTGTCGCGTGGGCAGGAACTGCGGCGCATCACCAAGGTGCCACTTGCCAATGCAGGTGGTGGCGTAGCCCTTCGACTTGAGGACTTCCGCGATCGTGGTCTCGGCTGGATTGAGGCCGATCTTGTCACCGGGAAACAGGACGCCGGGAATCGAGACGCGGGTGTTGTAGCAACCGGTCATCAGGCTGGCGCGCGACATCGAGCAGACCGGAGTGGCATAGTAGCTGGTGAACTTCCGGCCCTGGGTGGCGAGCTTGTCGAGGTGGGGGGTCCGCACGTCCTTGTTTCCGAAGGGGCCGATGTCGGCGTAGCCCATGTCGTCGATGAAGAAGAGGACGACATTGGGGCGCAAGGGCTCGGCGGCGGCAAGAAAGCCGGCGGCGAGGATTGGAATGAAGGCGAGGAGTTTCATGGTTTCGGGGCCGGGGCCTTGTCGGGATTTTTTCCTGCCTCCGCCTTCTTTCCTGGCTTTGGCTTGGGATAGGGAATGACCTGGGCACGGGCAGCCCAGGCGTCCCACTTGGATGCAAGACGTTTCACTTCATCGGGTTTGATGGAAGCCAGGTTGTTGAGCTCGCTTCGATCAGCCTTCAGGTCGTAGAGCTCCCATTCACCATTGCGGCCCTTGCGGACCAGCTTCGAGTCTCCCGCGCGGACAGCGGCATTGCCCTCGTGTTCCCAGTAAAGTGCGTCGCGTTGGATCGGCTTGTCGGCGAAGGCGGGC
>JAIXVN010000524.1 GCA_027483005.1 Verrucomicrobiaceae bacterium | reverse complement strand
TTCGTGAATTTCGTGGTTTGAATTTCAGGATTTAAGTTCAAATTTCCCCGGAAAGACAGCCTCGCGGGTCAGTTCGTTGGGGTCACCACGCTCCCGTGATGTCTGCGGCGCAGGACGGCAGAATGGGGACAGGAATGTCCCCACTCCAGTCGCTGCGAAGCTGGAGATGATGCCGGGAACTTCCGCCTTGTCCACGTCGCCTTTGCTACAGATTCTTCCTGTCATACGACGGGTGGCTAAATGACAGTTCGCCCAACTCAACATGCGCCGCTTCCATGCCCGAATCGATGAGAGTGCCTTTTCCGACCCGAGAGGAGTTGCGAGAGAGTGGAACGCGAATGGAAGCAATCGCCGAGCATTATGATCGATGGCTGGTAGCCCATTCGGAGGCGATGGATCTTGCCGTTCGCCTCCCGGACGTATTTGGCGATCCTCCACGGCCACGGGTCACCCTGCATGTGGCACGCGGCTACGATGATGAGTGGATCTTGACCGAAAAGCGATGCAGAGAGTTGGCTGCACTCGACCCGGAACTGCACTGGACGGAGGTTTCAGCCGAAGCCACGAGACGGTTTCAGGAGTATTTCACCTTCTCGGATGCCGAGGGTTGGCGATTTTACCTTCCGGCCTTTCTGCGACACTTCCTTGCAGACTTTCCATTATGTCACTGGGATGCGGTCCACACCGCCTGCCGGAGGAGGACGCACTTCGATCTGATCACGCAGCCACAGATGGCATTCATTGATGAGTTCTTAGCCCTATGCCAGACATGGGACTCGACATGGGACACATGAAGACCCCCATCCACACAAGGGCGCAGGTGCCACGAACCAAACATGTGATGACGACCACCGAAACACTGAAATCCCACACACATGAAAGGACTTGAATACACACGATTCGCAACCGTCACGATCTATGTCGCACAGATCCTTTCCGGGCTCGTGGGATTGATCTCAATCATCACGGGTGTGATCGGATTGATTGGCGGGGCCATTCAAGGATTGAACAACCTCGCGACCGGGATCGTGTTCTTCGGAATCTTCTTTGCCTTCGCCAGGATCCTGAACATCGAGAACCCGGCCAAAGATGGCTAAAAGGCCACCATCGGCAATGCCCAGCAAACGAACGCTTTCCCTGCCATGGGGCGGTTGCTAGCGTCCCGCAGCGATGACGCTGGAAGACGCCAGAAAGGTTGTCGGCCTGGGGCCGGACGATGACGCCGCCGCGCATTTGGCCGAGTTTCGGGACGCCCGTGAGCGCATCGCGGAGTCCGTTAGATCGGCCCTGAACGAGATGCTGGCGCTGCGTTATCAGGAAGCCCTGATGGAGTTCGATCGTGCGTTGGCGGCTCTTCGTGAGCAGACGGAGTTGCCTGGGGTCCGGGTCACGCCGGAGCCCACCCTGGTTCCCGAACCACCTCGATTGCCTGCTGCGGTCACCGAAGAATCCGCGCGGCCAGAGCCAGTTCCCGTGATTTCTAAGCGTGGAAAGGGATCCAAGGTCCTCAACTGGTCGCTGGTGCTGCTGTTGGCCGCGATGGGCGGCGGCTACGTCTTCCTCCGGATTGAGGAGGAGAAGCAGCTCCAACTGAAAGGCCGGGTCACGTTGCTTGAGCGCCAGGGGGCGACTTTCATCGAGAACCGACGCTGGCAAGAGGCCCGGGTGGCCTATGAGCAGATCGAGGTCCTCACTCCGGATTCCAAGATCGTGAGCATGGGCCGCCGCAGCATCGAGGCCGGCATCGATGAGGAGCAGAGGCAGTTCCTCGGCTACTGGATCGGCGAGGGTCAGGCGGCCTTGGAGTCGAACCGGCTCGACGACGCGCAGAAGGCGGTCGAGCTGATGCTTTCCATGTACCCAGTCGATCCAGGGGCTATCGAACTGCGCGGACGGATCGAGCGGGCAAGGTCGAACGAGAAGATCCAGAACGAAGTGCTGGCGGCCAAGCTCAAGCTGGATGCCCGCGACTGGGAAGGAGCCATCACGGCATCCGCGGCCATTCTTCACACGGTTCCGGGCCAGCCGGAAGCCACCACGATCCTCGCGGACGCCACCGCCGGGCAGAGAAAGCAGGAACTCGATTTCAACCGTGCGGCCGACCTCCTGAAGCAGGCGAAAGCCCTCGATCATGGCAGTTTCAATCCGAAGGCCCTGGAAATTCTCCATGAGGCGGCCGTGTTGGCTCCGGCCGACAAGGAAGTCGCCGCCTTGTTGGAAAAGATGTCGTCCTACTCGCGGACGGTGCGGGTTCCGGGGGACTTCGCCACTCCGGCGGACGCGCTTGCGAATGCGCATGACCGTGACCGGATCGTCATCGATGCCGGTCAGTGGAAGGGCCCCCTGTTGATCGACAAGGAAGTGGAACTGCAAGGAGCGGGCTCGGGCAAGACCGAGGTGGAGTGCCCGGCGGATAGCAGCTCGGTCATTTCCTTCGGCCCCGGAGCCAGGGGCGTGCGTGTCACGGGCATCACCTTCCGGCACCAGTTGCTCGATCCCTCAGCCGAGCGTTTCTCGGTCGGCCTCGTGAAGGGGGGCGATGTGAGCTTCACCGATTGTCATTTCCTCGATGGAGCCGGCCATGGACTCGCGGTGATCGGAGGCGGCACGGCCAGCACCCTGCGCTGCCGCTTCGCCGGAAATGGCTGGGACGGGGCGTCCGCCAGTGGCCCGGGATCGACGCTGCTGGCGCGGGAGTCCGAGGCCACGGGAAACTTCGAACACGGGCTGGACCTCTGGGACGGCGCGGGCGGGACCTTGACCGCCAACCGCTGCGAGGGCAACAGCCGCAACGGGATCCAGATCGACGCGAAAACCGCAGCCGTGACGGTTTCCGACAACCAGTTGAAGGCGAATCGGGAGTTCGGCCTCGTCCTTGCCAGCGCGGCGTCCGGTGATGTCCGCGGCAACTCGATCAGCGGAAATCTCCTCGGCGGTCTCGTGGTTCGCACCCTTGCCCAGAAGCTCGTCGTGACCAACAACCGCATCCAGTCCGGCAAGACGCCATCGATTGTCCTGGAAGAAGGCCTTTCGGCCTCCGCGTACAGGTCCAACGAGATCACCGGGGCGGTCATGGACAACGTCTCCTTCGACCCCGCTCCACCGGAAAAGCCCTGAGGCAATCCTCGCTTGCCCTCTGGACGGTTCCCGCCATGCTCCCGCGCGTCGTGAATTCCATCCCGGTTGAGCCGTCATTCGAAGCCTTTGCCGAGCTGGCAGAAAAGGGGAACGTCATTCCCGTTTACACCCAGCTCGCGGCTGATTTCGAAACCCCGCTGTCCGCCTACCTCAAGGTGCGCGACAGCCGGCATGCGTTCCTTTTGGAAAGTGCCGAAAGCACGGACAAGAGCGGCCGATGGTCGATCCTCGGCACCAACCCACGCCGCGTGTATGAGGCCCGAGGCAAGGAAATCACCGTCCGCTCCGGACTCGCCACCCACAGCTTCACCGCCGGGGACGACGTGCTCGCCGCGCTGGAGCGCGAAATGGCCCCCTTCAAGCCGGTCCGCCACGGCAATCTCCCGCCCTTCTGCGGGGGACTGCTCGGCTACATGTCCTACGATGCCGTCCGGCAGTTCGAACCGACCATTGGCCCGGCTCCAAAAGACGAACTCGGCATCCCCGACGCCGTCTTTATGCTCGCGGACACGATCATCGTCTTCGACCAAAAGCTGCACCGCCTCCAGATCGTCGCAAACGCCTTTCCCGCCGAACACGCCAGCCTTGAGGAAGCCTTCACCGACGCCCGCGGCCGCATCGCCGCGATCGTGGAAATGCTCAACCGCCCGCTGCATGTGCCCGCTTTGAATGGCCTCCGACCCATCGAAGCAGTCGAGGCCCAGAGCAACACCACGCAGGCGGAATACGAGGCGATGGTGCTCGCCGGAAAGGAATACATCGCCGCCGGGGACATCTTCCAGTTCGTCCCCAGCCAGCGTTTTTCCACGCCCTTTCATCGCTCTCCAGTCGATCTCTACCGTGCCCTGCGGCATGTGAATCCCTCGCCCTACATGTTCATCCTCGAACTCGGCGAGTTCGCGCTCGTCGGCAGCTCGCCGGAAGTCCACGTCCGCTCGATCGGTGGTCGCATCGACATCCGCCCGATCGCCGGCACCCGCTGGAGGGGAAAGACCATCGAAGAAGACGACGCCCTCGCGGCCGATCTTCTGGCCGATCCCAAGGAGCGCGCCGAGCATTTGATGCTGGTCGATCTCGCCCGCAACGACGTCGGACGCATCGCCAAGCACGGCAGCGTGAAGGTCGATGACTTCATGATCGTCGAGCGTTACAGCCACGTCATGCACATCGTCTCGAACGTCACCGGCACGCTCGATGAAAGTCACAGCGCCTACGACGTCCTGCGCGCCACCTTCCCGGCCGGCACCGTCAGCGGCGCGCCAAAGATCCGGGCGATGCAGGTCATCAACGAACTCGAAAAGAGCAAGCGCTGCGCCTACGCCGGTGCTGTCGGCTACTTCGGCTTCGATGGCGGT
>JAIXVN010000425.1 GCA_027483005.1 Verrucomicrobiaceae bacterium | reverse complement strand
TGTTGTGCGATCGCGACGGCACGCCCACGGGGATCCCGGTGCAGGTTTCAAAGAACTGGCACATGCGCGCGGAGAAGGGTCGCTTGCCCCATGACGGGCAGTGGTTTCATGGCTTCACGTTGATCAGGGTGCCACCGAAGACACGGCGCGAGTTCGTGTTTCAAATGGTTCACGCCCGCTATGGTGGCGTGTGCGCGGCGTCTCATGCCCAGCTTTGCCTCATCGGCTGGGGTCAAAACCAGTTCTGGGATGAGGCGGCCGTGGGCAGCTTCGGTGAAAGCATCTGCTTCGAGCCGGGTCGGGTTCAGCGCCGTTGTTTCATCACGGACCTGCGCCCGCTCATGACGCTCTCGGAGGCCCCCAACGCCAAGCCCTGGGGTTGGGCCGGCAATTGTGGGGGCGGCGATTTCCTGCTCTGGAAGGATTCTCAAGGCCGCTATCAAACCATGAAGGCCACACGCACCGACTACCGCGCGCACGGCCCCTGCCTGACCGATGTCGGCTACAGCGAGGAATCAAGTGGCGGAGAGATCACGGCCCGCATGGATGTTTCAGTGCCCGCCGCGAACGATCATCTGCGCACCTTCCTGAGGCTGCGTTATGATGTGAGAAAGCCTGTTAGCTGGAAGAGACTCGCGTTCTTCCAGCTCGGTGCCGATTTCTACAACGAGGCGCCTGCGAGGAAGGTTGCAGTCGGGGACGTCAATGGCCTGCGAGACGAATGGCTGCCACGCCGGTTGAACGACGAACATGATCGGACCGCGTTTCCTCTAACAGGTCCTGGAGCATGGGTCTCCGTGCATGGGCTGGAAGGTGCTCAGCTTGAAAAGGGGCACGCCGCCGCCAGTCGTGGGCTGATCGTGCGTTCATGGCGGGCCGTCCTCGGTGGCAGGCCTGCCCAGCCTCATCTCGCGACCTATGGGACCGAGTGGGGTCGCAACAATCATCGGACCTCCATCGACCTCGTGCCGCCGCCTGATGTCAGCGAACTGAAGCCCGGGGACTTTGTCGAGGCGGAGCTGGAACTCGTCGTCTTCCCGGCAAAGGCCGCCGCCTACTATGGCCCTGATTCCTCGTTTCGCGGCATGCTCGATCACGATGCCGACACCTGGCGGCCGGTTCATCGGGAAGCTCGGGGCAATGCGCTCCAGCCGATCGCAAAGCAGGGAACGATCGTGAAAGCCTATCCCTTGGTGGTGGCGGTGGATCAAGAGCAGCGCGCGCAAGTCACCGTGCCGGGCGGGCTTGGACACCTCCCGATCACCTTGACTGGCTTGACGTCACCTCAAGGCCATCGCGTGCTCGTGAATGGCAGGCCATTGAACGCGTGGCAGACCGATTGGAACACCTCTACCCAACGCTGGCAGATCGTTTGCAACGTGCCGGTCGGCGCTGAGTCCGGGATCGAGATCCTTTTGAGCAAAGCGGAATAGGATCATCCAACTCACTCGGAATCCGCAAAAAAATCAGCCCGCCGATCCGGGACCGACGGGCTGATCGAAAACAAATCTCACCTTCGAGCCCTTACGGCAAGTTCGTCACACCCATCAGGAAGCGGTCGCACTCGCGTGCGGCTCCGCGACCTTCATTGATGGCCCAGACGACGAGCGACTGGCCACGGCGCACGTCGCCTGCGGCGAAGACGCCGGGGACGTTCGTGGTGAAGGTGCCGTGCTCGGCCTTGATGTTGGAGCGGGCGTCAGTCTCCAGCGCAAACTGGTTGACGACTTCGCTTTCCGGTCCGGTGAAGCCCATGGCGAGGAGCGAGAGCTGGCAGGGCAGGGTGCGCAGGGTGCCTTCGATTTCCTTCGGGAACATCCGGCCCTGCTCGTCCTTGGCCCATTCGATCTGAACGATCTCAAGCCCGCTGAGGTTGCCGGCTTCATCCTTGAGGAAGCGCTTGGTCTGAACGAGGTAATGGCGGGGATCACGGCCCTGAATGGCGGCGGCCTCCTCCTGACCATAGTCCATCTTGTAAACCTTCGGCCACTCCGGCCACGGGTTGTTCGCGGCGCGCTTCTCGGGTGGCTGCGGCATGATCTCCAGCTGGATCACGCTCTTGCATCCGTGACGCAGGCTGGTGCCCACGCAGTCGGTACCAGTGTCTCCACCGCCGATGACCACGACGTCCTTGCCGGTGGCATTGAGGGCGGGGTTGGTGCCGTCGAACTGGTGGTCGAGCTGGTAACGCGTGTTGGTCGTGAGGAACTCCATCGCGAGGTAAACGCCCTTGGCATCACGTCCCTCGATCGGAAGATCGCGACCCGCGGTGGCACCACAGCAGAGAACCACGGCGTCGAACTCGTCGCGCAGTTTCTGGGCGGTCCATTCGCTGTCCTTGCCAATGAAGATGCCCGTCTTGAACGTGATGCCTTCCTCAGCGAGGAGGTTCACGCGACGCTGAACCACGAGTTCCTTGTCGAGCTTCATGTTCGGGATGCCATACATCAGCAGGCCACCGATGCGGTCCTCGCGTTCGAAGACGATGACACTGTGGCCGGCCTGATTCAACTGGTCGGCGCAGGCGAGTCCGGCTGGCCCCGAGCCCACGACGGCGACCTTCTTGCCGGTGCGAATTTCCGGAATGCGGGCGGTGACCCAGCCTTCCTCCCAGCCACGGTCGATGATCGCGCACTCGTTGTTTTTGATCGTCACCGCCGGCTCGATCACGCTGAGCACGCAGGAGCCTTCGCAGGGAGCGGGGCAGACGCGACCGGTGAACTCCGGGAAATTGTTGGTTTTGTGAAGGCGCTGAAGGGCTTCCTTCCAGCGACCACGGAAGATCAGATCATTCCACTCGGGGATCAGGTTGTTCACCGGACAGCCGCTGGCCATGCCGGAAACCAGATGGCCGGTGTGGCAGAAGGGTGTGCCGCAGTCAATGCAGCGCGAGCCCTGTGCACGCTGGGTCTTCTCGTCGGAGTGAATCTTGAACTCGCGCCAGTGCTTGATGCGTTCGGTCGGGGCGGCCTCCGCATCGGTGACGCGGTCCACTTCCATGAATCCTGTTGGTTTGCCCATTTTTCTAAAGTTTGAAGTGTTCAGTTTTCAGTGTTCAGGAAGAAGGCTTCAGGGTTCGAACGAAAGTTGATGTGTCGCTTGAAACTGAAAACTTGATCCTTGAACCTTCTCGATCAGTTCCCTCCGACCCGTGCGAGGTCCTTGAGGTTTTCCTCGAAGGCGGCCATCGCGGCTTCGTCGCCGGTTAGGCCCTGCTCTTCGACGCGCTTGAAGGCTTCCAGCATGCGCTCGTAGTCGCGTGGCAGGACCTTGAAGAACTTCGGCAGCTCGGCGTCCCAGTTTTCCAACAGGAACTTCGCGCGGGCCGAACCGGTGTAGCCGGCGTGGCGTTCGATCGCGCCCTTGAGCGTGCTGATGTCGGCATCGCTGCACTCGATGAGGCGGTAAAGATTCACCATCTCATGGTTGAGTCGCTTCTCGAACTGGCCATCGATGTCGTAAACGTAGGCGACACCGCCGGACATGCCTGCCGCGAAATTGCGGCCGGTTTCACCGAGGACGATCACCTGACCGCCGGTCATGTATTCGCAGCCGTGGTCGCCGACGCCTTCCACGATGGCATGAGCGCCGGAGTTGCGGACGCAGAAGCGTTCACCGGCGATGCCGTTGAAGTAGGCCTCGCCGCTGGTCGCTCCGTAGAGGGCGACGTTGCCGATGAGGATGTTGTCCTCGGCCTTGAAGCGGGCTCCGGCGGTCGGGTAAATGATCACCTTGGCTCCGGAGAGGCCCTTGCAGACGTAGTCGTTGGCGTCACCCTCGAGTCGGAAGGTCATGCCGGGCGGCGTGAAGGCGGCGAAGGACTGGCCCGCGCTGCCGGTGAACTTGAGGTCGATGGTGTCTTCCGGAAGTCCCTTGGCTCCGTATTTCAACGAGATCTCGCTGCCGGTGATCGTGCCGACGACGCGGTTGACGTTGATGATCGGAAGCTCGGCATTGACCTTCTCACCGCGCTCGATGGCCGGGGCGCAGATCTTGAGCAGGTGGGTGTTGTCGAGGGCGGCATCGAGTCCGTGGTCCTGATCGATCTGATGATAGGCACCAACGTTCTCGCCGACATCCGGCTTGTGGAAGATGGCGGTGAGATCGACTCCCTTGGCCTTCCAGTGTTCGGTGGCTTCGCGGGTGTCGAGGCACTCCACCTTGCCGACCATTTCATTGATCGTGCGGAAGCCGAGCTCGGCCATGATCTCACGGAATTCCATGGCGATGAAGGTCATGAAATTCACAACGTGTTCCGGCTTGCCCTCGAAGTTCTTGCGAAGCTCCGGGTCCTGGGTGGCGATGCCAACCGGACAGGTGTTCTTCTGACAGACGCGCATCATCAAGCAGCCGACCGTCACCAGCGGCGCGGTGGCGAAGCCGTATTCCTCGGCACCGAGAAGGGTGGCGATGGCGACATCGCGGCCGGTCTTGAGCTGGCCATCAGTCTCGACGATCACGCGGCTGCGAAGGTCGTTGAGGAGGAGGATCTGGTTGGTCTCCGCAAGGCCGAGTTCCCAGGGGGCTCCTGCGTTGAAGATGGAGGACGACGGGGAGGCACCGGTGCCGCCGTCGTGACCTGCAATCAGGATCACGTCGGCATGGGCCTTCGCGACGCCTGCAGCGATCGTGCCGACTCCGACTTCCGCCACGAGCTTCACGTTGATGCGGGCGCGTGGGTTGGAGTTCTTCAGGTCGTGGATGAGTTCCGAAAGGTCCTCGATCGAGTAGATGTCGTGGTGCGGAGGAGGGGAAACGAGTCCCACGCCGGGAGTCGAGTAGCGGACCTTGGCGATCCACGGATAGACCTTGGAGCCGGGAAGCTCACCACCTTCACCGGGCTTCGCGCCCTGCGAAATCTTGATCTGGATTTCGTCGGCGTTGACGAGGTATTCGCCGGTGACACCAAAGCGACCGGAGGCGACCTGCTTGATGGCGGAGCGCTTGCTGTCGCCGTTCGGCATCGGAACGAAACGTGAGGGATCCTCGCCGCCTTCGCCG
>JAIXVN010000474.1 GCA_027483005.1 Verrucomicrobiaceae bacterium | reverse complement strand
CTCATCGCCAACCGCCACCAGGCCGACGACATCAAGAAGATCGTCGACATCCTGCCGAAGGAGCTGCTTTGAAGAGGGATAGGAGATTGCAGATGGTAGATCAGAGTATCCCCGAGCCCCGATCCCTCTTCATGCACCCCGCCCTTGGCATCGATCACGGCGACGCCCGCATCGGCATCGCCGCGACCGATGACTTCGGCATCCTCGCCCACCCGGTGGAAACGATCGACCGCGCGAAGACCGAACCGCTGGAGCGCATCGCCGCGATCGTCTCGCAGCGGAAGATCAAGACCCTCGTCCTCGGTCTGCCGGTGCGCATGGACGGCAGCGAAGGCACCTCAGCGGAAAAGGTCCGCGCCTTCGGAGAAAAGCTACGCCAGCAGCTCCCAGACCTGCCGTTGGTCTTCGTCGATGAAACCCTCACCACCAGCAGCGCCGCCACCAAGCTCCGCGAGGCCGGGCGAAACGCAAAGCAGCAGAAGTCCATCATCGACCAAGCCGCCGCCGTCGAGATCCTCAATGCGTGGATGGAAGAGGCGGGAAATTCGAAGTTCGAAATCTGAAATTCGAAATCAGATCCATCTTCCTCTTCGTTTCGAGTTTAGCCTGCCCTTCGTAGCGTCAGCGAAGTAGGGTGCTTAGAATTTAGAATTTTCCCCACCGTGCGCCTCAAACTCACCATCTCCTATGACGGACGCGCCTTCGAAGGCTGGCAGTCCCAGGCCGGAAACAACACCGTCCAGGACCACCTGCTCAAGGCCCTCGCAGAAACGGCGAAGGAACCTGTTAGACTTCAAGGCTCGGGCCGCACCGATGCGGGCGTCCACGCGCTGGCCCAGGTCGCCCACTTCGATGCGCCGGATCATCTGACGATGAACCCCTACAACTGGGTCCCGGCCCTCAACACCAAGCTCCCCGCCGCCATCCGCGTCCTTCAGTGCGAGGAGGTCGCCGCGGATTTCCATGCCCGCTTTTCGGCCACCGGAAAAACCTATCGCTACGACCTCTGCACCGATCCAATCCTCTCGCCCTTCAAGGCTGGATTCGCCTGGCACGTGCCGCGCCTGCTCGATGCCGGGGCATTGGTCGAAGCCCTGGATGTCCTGAAAGGCACCCACGACTTCCGAGGCTTCGCGGCGAACCGTGGCAATGAGACGCCGGAGACCGACTACGTCCGCACCATTCACGCCGCCGATCTCGAAACGCTGCCCGACGGCTACCGGATCACCTTTTCCGGCAACGGCTTCCTCTACAAGATGGTCCGCCTTCTAACAGGTGCCGCGATTCACTCCGCCCAAGGCCGTCTGCGCCTCGGCGACCTCGCCCGCCTCCTCGACCAACCCCCGGAACTCCCCCACGGAAAGTCCCCCCTCTGCGCCCCCGCCGACGGCCTCTTCCTCCAGGAAGTGCGATATGGTGAGTGAATCGTGAGTAGTGAGGCGATCAAGGACTCTCAACTCTCTTCCCTGACCCCTCACTTCAACTGACCCCTGGCCCCTTACTTGGGCTCATTCCCCGGCTTCCACTTGATGTTGCAACCACTGCTCGGATAAGGCCGCGCCAGAGGCTCCTCGCCTGCCAGCATCCGTCTAACAGCTTCAGCAAGATCGCCGCCATGAGGCTCCAGACCGCTGCGCGGACGCGAGTCGTCAAACTGCCCGGCATAGGCCAGTCGAAGCGCGGCATCGAAGAGGAAGAAGTCCGGCGTGCAAGCCGCCGAATAGGCCTTCGCCACCTCCTGGGTCTCATCCACGAGATAGGGGAAATCCCAGCCATGCTCCGCCGCGAAGGCGGGCATGAACTCGGGTGCGTCGGTCGGGTATCTCTCCCAGTCGTTCGACATGATCGCCACCGTGCCCACCCCGCGATCCAGGATCTCGGCCGCGAATTTTCCAAGTGCATCGGCGAGATGGATCACGAAAGGACAGTGGTTCGAGGCGAAGACCACCAGCAGCCCGCCCGGCCCGACCACGTCGCCGGGGGACACGAGCCGGCCGTCAGAAGTCGGCAGGGAAAAGTCCGGCGCGATCGCACCGGGTTTCAGGACGAATGTTGAGAGCACTTCAGCCATGTTTCGAAGATAGCGCGGTTCCGGACTTCGGCAAAGGGCGATTCGATGGCGGATGCGTCAGGATTTCCCTTTGCGACCGTGGCCGGAAGCCGTTCATTCGGGGCGCACCATGCTTCCCGAGCTGACAGCCGACGACCGCGAACGCTACTCGCGCCATCTCCTCATCCCCGGTGTGGGCGAGGAGGGTCAGCGGAAATTGAAGGGAGCCTCCGTGCTGATGATCGGCACCGGTGGACTCGGCTCTCCCGCCGCGCTTTACCTCGCCGCTGCTGGAGTTGGCCGGATCGGACTCGTCGATCCGGATGTGGTGGATCGCTCCAACCTCCAACGCCAGATCGTCCATGGCGAATCCTGGGTCGGAAAGTCGAAGCTCGACAGCGCCGCCGCCCGGCTGCGCGAGCTTTCCCCGAACCTTCAACTCGACCTCCACCGCACCCGTTTCACGGCGGACAACGCGATCGAACTCGCCACGCCCTACGACCTCATCGTCGATGGCTCCGACAACTTTCCCACACGCTTCCTTTCCAACGACACCGCCTTCTTGCTGAAAAAGCCGAACGTCTTCGGATCGATCTTTCGCTTTGACGGCCAGGTCACCGTCTTCGCTCCCCATCTCGGTGGGCCCTGCTACCGCTGCCTGCTGCCGTCCTTGCCTCCGCCCGGCGCAGTGCCGTCGTGCAACGAGGCCGGGGTCCTCGGCGTGCTGCCGGGCATCATCGGCTCGCTCCAGGCCATGGAGGCCATCAAGCTGCTGCTCGGCATTGGTGAGGTCCCGCTTGGAAAACTCACCTGCTACGATGCCCTTCGTAGTTCGTTCCGCGTCCTCAGCCTGCGCCGCGACCCCGCCTGCAGGCTCTGCGGCGACTCCCCTTCCATCCACTCCGTCTCCAATCCCGAAACCCTCGCCTCCCCTTCCTGCGACATGAACTCCGACCTTCCCACCATCTCCGTCTCCGAACTCAAGGCCCGCCTCGACGCCGGCTTCGACGGACTCCTCATCGACGTCCGCGAGCCCGATGAGCACGCCGTCGCCCACATCGAAGGCAGCCGCCTGATTCCCCTCGCCACCCTGCCCGACGCCCTTCCTGGCTTGGACAAGAACCAGGAAATCCTCGTCCACTGCAAGGCCGGCGGCCGCTCCGCCCGGGCCGTCCAGGCCATGCTCGACGCCGGTTTCACCAAGGTCACCAACGTCGCCGGCGGCATGGACGCGTGGTTGAAGCTTTGAACCTTGGACTGCTGCGGGAAGTGCAACGCCGCGCCGCCTTCAGATGTGGGTCAGATTCGTGTCCTCCAGCCGTATCCAGTTCGTCTTCCGCGAACAGCTTCGATGAAGGTCGTCGGTTGAAGAAGGGCGACTCGCGTAGCAAGCGGCAGCTTCGAAAATGGGGTTGTTTCGCATGCACTCATTGGCTCACGACTAGTCGGATGAATCGGCTCGCTCCGGAACCAGCCACAGTTGCGGTGCGGTATTGATTCAGGTTTGGCGCTCCGATTGTCACACCGGTGGTTGTCCAGTCACTAAGGTTTATACTTGTTTGAACCTTGTAAACCACGCCTTCGCTTCCGCCGAAGAATGTCATCGACCACAAGCCGGCAGACAGCACAGGCCTTGGCATCGCGCCACTCAGATTGAGGCGCGGATCAAGATTCAGTGCGTATGCCATCAAAAAATTCACCCCGTCATTGTTCGGATCGGAAAGTTTGTTGGTCCCAATAGGAAAACCATACGATTCAAGCCACGACGCCACCGGATCCCAAGCGCCAAGATTGACAGTCGGAAGACCATACCAAGTAGGGGATTGGAAGCCGGTGCTGCCGTTATAGTAGTAGAGTGCGAGGCCCGGACTTCCGCCATAGAAGACATTGGCCCCCATCATCGGAGCATTGCCCCGAAACACCACCTTCGTTAGGCTGGTGCAAAACTGGAATGTGTGGGTGTTGAGAATTGTTACGTTTGCAGGGATTGTGACACTAGCCAGGCTACTACAATCAGCGAACGCGTCTCTTCCTATTCCTTTTACTGACTTTGGAATTTTCAGATCTACCATTTGCCAGCATTCCGCGAACGCTTCTTGACCGATATTGATTATTCCTTCTGGCATGCTAACAGCAGTGAGGCCCCAACATCCGAAAAAGACCCCACTTTCGATGGTTGTCACCCCTGCAGGGATCGTCACG
>JAIXVN010000239.1 GCA_027483005.1 Verrucomicrobiaceae bacterium | reverse complement strand
CGATGAGGAGGTGAAAGGTCGCTGGCTCCAGAGCTGGCGCCAACAATTGGGGATTGTTGACGTCGAACCTCCCGAAGGTCAGTCCGTTTCGAACTCCATACCAGGGCCGGCTGTCATCGGTTACACAGCCCCAGAAGCCTTCATACTTCTCTCCATTCCTGAGATTCCCGAAGAACGAGTTCACGTCCTTCACCCCAACGCGCTGCGAACGAACCGCGACGACCGCCGCCCAAGTATGGCCTTTTCCGGTGGTCAGTGAATCGAAAGCATCCTCATCCAGGCAGACCAGTTCCTGCTGCAGAAACTCAATCGCGGGCTTTCCACCGATTGACTCAAGGTTCTTCCGGATCGTCGGCCGACCGCTTCCCGGCTCCTTGCGACCCTCATCCCGCTTGACGAACTCGAAGCGCTTCCCGGGAATCTCGCTGATCCATCTGAAAACCCGCCCACCGTCCTCGACCTCCACGCCCTTGCCCGCATCGAGATCCACCAACAACCCAGCCCCGGGAAGTGCGGCGTGGGTGGTCCGGACCAATAGCAGCAACAGCAGGATTCGTTTCATTCCCAAGCTACGTGCCATGCCGGCAGGGTCTTGCCATGAGAATCCCTGGCAGACGGAGATTCATCCTGGCGTAAGGATGGGACCCCGTCCTCCATGATTTCATGAAATCGATCCTCCTTCTCCTGCTTGGGCCGTTGGCCGTCCTTCATGCAGCCCCCGTCAAACCCAACATCCTCTTCATCGTGGGCGATGACATGGGCTACGGCGACGTCGGCTTCCACCAGTGCAAGGACATCCCGACCCCGAACCTGGACAAACTTGCGAACTCCGGTGTTCGTTTCACCAACGGCTATGTGACCGGGCCCTACTGCTCACCGACCCGGGCAGGACTGTTGACCGGACGGTACCAGACCCGCTTCGGACATGAGTTCAATCCAAGCGGAAACGTGCAGGGGCTTCCGGTCTCAGAAACCACGATCGCCGATCGACTCAAGGCCGCCGGCTATGCCACGGGTCTCGTCGGGAAATGGCACCTCGGCGAAAAGGATTCCTTGCATCCCCAGAAGCGGGGATTCGATGAGTTCTTCGGCTTTCTCGGGGGAGCCCATGGCTATTTCCAGTCTGAAGGTATCCTGCGGGGAGTGACAACGGTGAAGGAACTCGACTACACCACAGACGCCTTCGCGCGGGAGGCGGTGGACTTCATCGATCGTCACAAGGAGCAGCCATGGTTCCTCTACCTCGCCTTCAATGCCGTCCACACCCCGATGCATGCGACCGATGACCGGCTCGCCAGGTTCAACTCGATTCCTGACAAGGAGCGCAGGATCTATGCGGCCATGATGTTCGCGATGGATGAGGCCATCGGCAAGGTGCGCCAGAAGCTTTCGGATGCGGGCCTCGATGAGCGGACGTTGATCGTCTTCATCAGCGACAATGGTGGCCCGACCATGCCGGGAGTCACTGTCAATGGATCATCGAACCTGCCTTTGAGAGGCTCCAAGCGGACCACGCTCGAAGGCGGCATTCGCGTGCCATTCGTCGTTTCCTGGAAAGGTCATGTGAGGCCTGGGGTCTTTGAGAAGCCCGTGATCCAGCTCGATGCCACCTCCACCGCCCTTGCGGCGGCGGGCGTGGAGGTGAAGCCTGAATGGAAACTCGACGGGGTCAATCTGCTGCCTCACCTCGATGGCTCCAACAACTCTGCCCCCCATGACGCACTCTGCTGGCGCTTCGGTCAGCAGATGGCGATTCGTTCCGGCGACTACAAGCTTGTCCGGTATGATTCGAATGCGGACACCCTGACCGGAGCGGCGGGACAGGCGGTCACAGGGGCAAAGCTTTACAATCTCGGCGAAGACCTCGGCGAGACGAAGGATCTCGCCGCTGCCGAGCCTTCGAAAGTGCAGGAGCTTCAGAAGAAGTGGAACCAATGGAACCAGTCGAATGTCGTGCCGCTCTGGGGCCGTGGAGGATCCGACAGCGCTGGCGGTGCGCCCGGAGGGAAGTCCGCGAAGAAGGCCAGGCAAGAGAAGCCTTGAAGCGGTGCGGACATGAAAAAGCGCCCGTGGAATGACCCACGGGAGCCTTGAACGAATGATCGTTGGCTGAGTTCAGTTCTGCTCGAGAGCCCGATCCGTGGCGGCGTCGATGATCGCAAAGCGCTCGCGGTGGAGGTTCGGATCCGAACGGAAGATGAGGCGACCGGAGTGCTGGCGCTCGATATCGACGAGGATGGCGCTGTCCTCGGTCTTGAAGCGGTTCAGCACGTCGGCATTCACCACGACGATGATGTCACCGAGGGAGTCGCGATGCTTCTGGATGATCGAATTGAGCTTGCGCTGGATTTCGACGGACATCGACATGGTGGTCTTCACGCGGCTACGGCCCTGGCAGTAGGGACAGGGCTCATACATGGTCTCACGAAGGGACTCATTGAGACGCTGGCGGGTCATTTCCATCAGGCCGATCGGCGAGATCTGGAGCACCTGGGTCTTGGCCTTGTCCTTCTTGAGGCGGTCCTTCATCGCCTTGTAAACCGCCTGCTGGTCCTTGCGGTGGCGCATGTCGATGAAGTCCACCACCACGAGACCACCGATGTTGCGCAGACGCAACTGGCGCGCCACCTCGACGGCAGCTTCAACGTTGGTTTCGAAGATCATCTTGTCCACGTCCTTCGATCCGCGGTTGCGGCCGGTGTTGACGTCGATGGAGATCAGCGCCTCGGTTTCATCGATCACGATGTAGCCGCCGCAGGGCAGCCAGACCTGGCGGGAGAAGGCCTCGTCGATCTGCTTCTGGATGCCGACCTTTTCAAAGATCGGTACGGGCGCGGAGGGGAGGTGGAAGACGCGGCGCTTGGCGCGACGGGAAATCTTTCCAGCGATCTCACGGATGCGCTCGGTGGTTTCGGCGTCGTCGCAAAGGACCTGGTCAATTTCGTCGGTCAGGAAATCGCGCGCGGTGCTCTCGATCAGGCCGGGTTCACGGAAAGTGCAGACTGGAGCCGGATGGGCGTCCCGACGGGCCTCGACATCGGCCCACTGTTCCAAAAGCATGGCGAGGTCGCGCACGAAGTGGCGGGCGCGCGTGCCTTGGGCGACGGTGCGCATGATGATGCCCATGCCCTCGGGGACCGAAAGCTTCTGAACGATCTTGCGGAGGCGCTGGCGCTCCTTGGGGTCCTCGATCTTCCGGGAAATGCCGAACTGTTCGGTGTAGGGCATCAGCACCAGGTAGCGGCCGGCGAGCGAGATGTTCGTCGTGACGCGCGGGCCCTTGGTGCCGATCGGCCCCTTGGAGACCTGGATCATGATTTCCGATCCGATCGGGTAGATGTCCGGGATGTCCTTGGAGGAGATCTTCTTCTGCTGCTTCTTGGGGCTGCCGACGCGCTCGATTTCCTCGAGTCCGGCATCGAGGGCCGCGGGGATGGCATCCCAGAAGTGGAGGAAGGCGTTCTTTTCGAGACCGATGTCCACGAACATGGCCTTGAGGCCGGGCTCGATGTTCTTG
>JAIXVN010000480.1 GCA_027483005.1 Verrucomicrobiaceae bacterium | reverse complement strand
GTAGCAGAAGCGGGTTTCATCCTGTCGGGCAAAGGCCAGGCAAAGGTCGTTGTTTCCCTCATCGAACTTTGTCAGACGCGCCTCAACCGTCAGGGTGAACGAGACCCAGTCCGCAGTCTTCAGCCAGGCGAGGTTGAAGGGGCTACGGACCTTGGGCTTGAATGAGGAGGGCTTGGCAAGGGTGAGCACGGGAGCCCCGTTTTCCTGGCTCCAGGACCAGGCGGCGGAATCGCCCAGGCTCCAGGCGGAGGGGTCATTGAGCGGCTTCATGGGCTCAGCCCGGGCGAACGTGAGAAAGACGAGGAAAAGACCGATGGGGATATTCATTGGGAAACAGATTGCCGCAGGCCCCCAGGAAATGCAATTTTCGTCGGGTGAGCAAGGATGGTGAGGCGGACGCAGCGGAGCGGATGGTGCTCGCCCTGCGTGCCTCGAACGAGGGAATCTGGGACTGGACCACAGGCGAGCGCAGGATCTACTGCTCCCGTCGTATTTTGGAATTCCTCGAATGCTCGGATTCCTCCGTGCCGAACCTGTTCCTGCCGCCGCATGATGCGATCCACCCGGAGGAGCGCTCCAGATTCGAGGCGGTCGTGAGGCAGTCGATGGATCCCGGTGGCCCGGAAACCCTGGCGATCGACTGCCGCGTGCTGACCGGGAGCGGTGGCTGGCTGTGGCTGCGCATCAGGGGATCGGTGGTGCGCGACCGTCAGGGCCGGGCGACGCGGATCGCGGGTTCGATGATCGACATCAGCCGGCGGAAAGTGGCGGAGGCGCAGTTGGAGGAGGAGCGTCACCTGCTCAGGCAGTTGATCGATCACGTGCCGCTGCAGATCTATTTCAAGGATCTCGATTCCCGCTTCGTCATGGCGAACCGGCGGATGGTTGACTGGCTGGGCCTTGATTCCCAGCAGGAACTCCTTGGAAGGAGCGACCGCGAGTTCTTCGATGAGCTGCATTGGAAAGCGGCTGAGTCTGACGAGCGCCGGATCCTGGAAAACGGGGAGCCTGTGACCGACAAGCTCGAGTGTGAAACGTGGCGTGGTTCCGGTGACGAAACCTGGGTGCAGACCTCCAAGTTTCCCTGGCGGGACCGGCATGGACACCTGAAGGGGACCTTCGGGGTTTCCAGCAACGTCACCGCGCTGGTGAAGGCGCAGCAGGAGGCGTATGCGCTGGCCGCCGAGCTGACCGCCCGCAACGCGGCCTACGAGGAGGAGCTGCAACTGGCGAGGGAGATCCAGCAGGCGCTTTCCAATGTCCAGTTTCCCCATGTCGACGATGGGCAAGGCACTTCCATCGAGTTCGCCTCCCGCTATGCGCCGAGTTCCGGACTGGCGGGCGATTTCTTCGAGGTGGTGCCAGTTTCCGAAGGCTGCGTCGGCGTGCTGATCTGCGATGTGATGGGCCATGGCGTACGCTCCGCCCTGATCGTGGCGATGCTGCGCGGGCTGCTGGAGAAGCAACGCAGTCAGGCAGGGGATCCCGCGGCCTTCCTCCATGGGCTCAACGAGGGACTCTGTTCGATCCTGACCCGTGCCCGCACGACCATGTTCGCAACCGCCTTCTATGGAGTGATCGACCTGAAGAACGGCATCCTGAGCTATGCCTGCGCCGGACATCCGGGAGCGATCGTCGATTCGCAGCAGGGCGTCAGGCAGATCCCAGCTGATCGATCCGGAAAGGGTCCGGGGCTGGGCCTGTTCCCCGGGGCGAATTTCCCTCTCGGGACGCTGCCCCTGCCCCAGATGCGGCGGCTGTTGCTGTTCACGGACGGAATCATCGAGGCGCAGAACCTCTCGGGAGATTCGTTCCTCGAAAGCCGTCTTCTGGAGGCGGTGGCGGGCTCTTCGCACAAGCCGCTCGACGGACAGCTGGAGGGAGTGATGGAGAGCGTCCGTGCGTTCTCCGGCAGTGCGCATTTCGAAGACGATGTCTGCATGCTAGGGATCGGGATCAGGTGCCCCGGAGACTAAGGTCGGCTGCAGCGGGTCGGGAGGTTGGATTTCAACGGCTGATCGATGAAGGTGCCTCAAGTCCCTCCAGTCTGGCATCGCCTCTCGCGGCGCTGGGTGGAGCACCGCCATACCGACAACGCGGCAGCCCTGACCTTCTACGCGCTCGTTTCCCTGACTCCGCTGCTGCTTTTCGGGGTGACCCTGGCCGGAGTGATTCTCGGTGAGACCACTGCCCATGGTCAGTTGGAACGTCAGCTTTCCGCCGTGATCGGTGAGGATGCGGCGAAGGCGATCGAGGGGGTGCTGCAAAGCGCCCGAATCGCGCCGCGCTCGGATCCGTGGGGCTTTGCCATCGCGATGCTGACCTTGTTGTTCTCCGGTTCACAGGTGCTCTCGAAGTTGCGGCTGTCGCTGAACCTCGTGAACGACGCGGGGCCGACGGACCCGGCGCGGAAGTGGTTGTCGCGCATTCTCGCCCGCGGCCTCTGCGCGTCGCTGATCCTGATGTTCGGGGTGCTGCTGGTGGTGGCGACCTCGCTGGAAGGGGCCGCCGGTTACGTCGCCGCGCGGGTGAATTCCGGATGGATGCCGAGGATGGACGTGATCGGTGGATGGAGGCTGCTTTCGAGCTACCTGCTCATGATCGCCGCCTTCGCCCTGATCCTGAAAATCCTGCCACGCCGGAGGCCGAAATGGCGGCATGCACTCATGGGGGCCACTTTTTCAGTGGTGATCGTGGGCTCATTGAAGACCGTGCTCGATCTCTATCTGCGGAACACCCTGTGGGCCTCCTTCATTGGCAGCGGCCTCACCCTGCTGGTCTTCCTGTTCTGGATGTTCCTCTCGATCCAGGCCTTCCTGGCAGGAGCCGAGCT
>JAIXVN010000274.1 GCA_027483005.1 Verrucomicrobiaceae bacterium | reverse complement strand
TCACCAAAAGCAGCGGGCACCGAGGAGTAGCTCAAAAGCAGCCAGCCAAGCGCGACCGGGCCGAGCAGCAGGGTTTCCACCACCAGCCCGGAAAGCGAACCGAGCGGAGCCTTTTTCCGGACGACGGCATAGAGCGCGAAGGTCAGGGCCAGCGACACCGAGATCCACGGAAAGCCTTTCACCGCCTGCATCTGGAAACCGAGCCCGACCAAGGCCAGCGCGATCGCCGCGAACTGCCAGCGGTTGTGCCGCTCGCCGAACCAGAGGGTGCCGAAGAGCATGTTGAAGAAGGGATTCAGGTAATAGCCGAGCGCGCCTTCGAGGATGTGGCCGTTGAGCGTGGCCCAGACGTAGAGCAGCCAGTTCGAGGCCAGCAGCGAGCCGGAAAGGGCGTGAAACAGCAGGATTTTCGGTCGCTTCAGTCCGGCGAGGAGTTCGGGGCGATCGCCTCGAAACCAAACCAGCGGCAGGAGCAGCAGCAGCGACCACAGGGTCCGCTGGGCCACGATCGACCCCGGCGGCAGAAATTGGAGTTGTTTCCAGAAGACCGGAAGGACTCCCCACAGGAAAAACGCCGCCAGCGCGGCCAGGACTCCTGAACGGGTGCGATCCACGACCGCAGCAAAGGGGCTTTCGGCAGAGCCTGCAATTTAGGATTTCGAATTTCGGATTTCGGATTTACCCCTCATCCGTGTCCCGGCTCACGATTCCACAATACGCCATGGCGCTGGCCCACGTCGCCAGCCTTCGCTCGGAGGACCCCTATCGGAAAGTGGGGGCAGCGGCGTTGGATTTCGACAACCGCGTGATCGGCACCGCCTACAATGGACTCGCTCCGGGCTTCGATCCCCCACCCGAATTCTGGGCGGATCGGGAGCGCCGGCAGAAATTCATGCTGCACGCCGAGATCAACCTCTGCAGTCTGTTCCGCCGCGGCGAGGCGAAGCTGGTGGCCACCACCACCATGCCCTGCACCGCCTGCATGCAGACGCTCTGCGCCTACGGCATCAAGGAAATCTACTACGAGCATGTCTATCACGCCTCGGACGCACCGGAGATCGCCGCGCTTTACGGCGTGAAACTGATCCAGGTGACCGACTATCCAACGATGGCGGAATGAGGGGTGCTGCCGGATTTCCCGCTTGCCTTGTGCGGGGGATCTCCTGTCTTTGGCAATGGCATGGCTAAGCACGTTTTCCTGACTGAAATCGAAGCCCTCAAGGAGGATTTCAAGGGTCGTACCAACTTCTGGTTGTGCCGGCCGGAAATCGCGGACGCCAGCGATCTTCAACTGTGCCGGGCGGTTCTCCCCGCGGGGGAATGCCACAATTTCCACTCCCATCCGGAGCTGGAGGAAATCATCTACGTGCTGAGCGGAGAGGTGGAACAGTGGGTCGAGCAGGAGAAGCGCGTGCTGAAGCCGGGTGAGATCGCCCACATCCCAAGGGGGGGGGTGCACGCCACCTTCAATGCCAGCGGGGGGGATGCGGTCATCCTCGCCATCCTTTCTCCAGCCGCAGCTGTCGGACCATTCATGGTCGATGTGAGTCACGAGGAACCGTGGTGCTCGCTGCGTCAGGGTTGAGTCGGCGGAGCATTGATAGGCTTCCTTTGATTCAGTTGAGTCCAGGGAAATGCTTGTCAGCACGAAACCTTTGCTTAACCTTGCCGCAGACAGTGCGGAAGTTGCCGCTCAATCCCCCCCTGAATCATGAAACTCAACTACCGCAATGCGGTGCTTCTTTCCGTCGGAGTCGGCTATCTGCTGACGCACGCTCCGCATGCTTTCGCCAAGCCCCCCAAGGCCGCGCCTTCCAAGCAGAAGGTCACGACCTCCAAGAAAAAAAGGAAGGCCCCACCCGCGCCGACGCCGATCAGCCTGGTCGCGGACATGCGGAAATCCGTGGCCTTCATGGCCAAGAGCTCCAAGAGCGGGATCAGCACCAAGTCCAGGACCGCCAGGCCTTACTGGGCTGCGCTGAAAAGCTGCAACGAAGCCGTGGACCAGATCGAAGTCGGCATCCGCTCCAAGGATGACCGCATGCTCAAGGGCCTCAACTCCATGGGACGGAGCATTTCCCAACTCTCCACCTCCTGGGGTGTTCTTCGCAAAACGCATGGCAACCTCGAGGTCGGTCGAGGCCTGATCGCCCTTTCGAATTCCTACAACGTCTATAACTCCAACTACGGCCCCGTCGCCGCCCGCAAGAGACAGGCCGGCCGGGTTTCCGAGCAGGAACTGTCGCGCCTCAACAAGTGCCGTGGCGATACCCGGCAGTTCAGATCCCAGCTCGTGGCGATGAAGTCCAGGAGTTCGACCGGGTCCCAGGTCCTGCGCTTCGTCGCGGACCTCCTGTATCTCTGCGACCAGCTCGACCGCTTTTCCGGCAATGATCTCGATGCCTACTGCGGCTACTGCGATCAGTTCGACCGCCTCCAATACAGCATGTATGGCTACGGCAATGTCGTGCAGGCCTGGTATCCGACCTACGCCACCCAGTGGAACACGGTGAGCACCAGCTACACCTCCATCAGCACCTCCTTCACCTATCAATCCTGGAGCAGCTACGAGTCCTGGGACTACAGCAGCCAGTCCGCCCGGAACTGCGACGGCTACTACGAGACCACGGCAGCGGTTTCGGACATCAGCAGCGAGGACATCAAGAGCTACAGCTCCTACACGCGGGACTACTCGGAGGAGTCCGCCGTCGAGACCTCTTCCGAGGAAATGACCGCCATCAACGCCGAGGTCAGCCTCGACGAGGAGGAAAGCGGCACCTTCGCCGAAGAGGTCGGCATGGGCGAGGATGACAAGGATGCCGACGGAATTTCGGACGAGAAGGATGCCGATGACGACAACGACGGCTCCAAGGACTCCGAAGACAAGGACGACGACGGCGACGGAATCGCGGACACCGAGGAAGGCGAGGATGCGCCCGATGCTACGGCCGAGGCCGAAGAGGATTCCGAAGAGGAGGCCACAACTGAAGAAGACTCCGAGGAGGAAATGACCGAAGACGAAGGCGGTGACGAAGAGCCTGCAGAGGAAGAATCAGCCGAAGAGGAACCCGCTGAAGAAGAAGCCGGAGAGGAACCCGCTGAAGAAGAATCCGAACCGGAGCCTGCCGAAGAGGAGCCAGCGCAAGACGAGCCAGCCGAAGAGGAATCCGGCGGTGGTGATGAAAGTGGTGGAGATGATTCAAGTGGTGGTGAGGAAGAGTAGCTCTCCTCCATCCGGCAAAGTCATGTCATCGTTCCTGATCCTCCCCCGGCGGTCTGCCATCATCGGCTGTCGCTGAGGCGAGTTTGTGCATTTCCTCCCATCAACAAGGGCAGCTCCCGGGAGGACTCCTGATGCTTGGACACCGGGGAAATTCTTGCAGAAGCGTGCATTCTGGCTAGCCTCACCGAACCGCATGACACAATATCCCATGCGTTCTCCCCAGAATATGATAAACTTAATCCGCAACACCCTGATGCTCACGGCAGGACTCTCCTGCCTGTGGGCGCTCTCGCCTCAATCCCACGCCGACACCAAGGAAGCGGCCGCTCCGAAACACAAGCGCAAGGAGGGCCCAGCCCCCACGGCTGCGACACTCGTCGCCGACATGAAGAAATCGGTCGCCTTCATCGCCAAGAGTGCGAAGGAGAAGATCAGCACCAAGTCAAAGGAGGCCATCCCCTTCTGGAGTGGCTTGAAGGACACCTGCAAGGCGCTGGATGCATTGGAAGCAGGAGTCAAGGCAGGTGACGGCAGCATCATCGCCGGCCTCGACCAACTCGGCATCAGCATCCATCAGCTTGCCGCCTCCTGGGGCGTGCTGCGCACCTCCGATGAAGGCAGCCAGGTCGGCCGTGGAGTGATCGCGCTTTCCAAGTCCTATGAGGTGTTCCTCCTCCACTACGGTCCCTCGGTGGCCCGCAAGCATCTTGGAGGTGAAGTCTCCGCAGAAGAGAAGACCCAGCTCGCCGCCGCCCGCGCGGAAGTCGCCCACCTCAAGGGGCAGTTCGCCTCCGTCCAGGGCAAGGTGAAGCCGAAAACCTATCAGCACCGCTTCATCAACGACACCCTCGGCCTTTGCAAGGAGATCGAGGGCATCCAGGGAGACAGCCTCAAGGAATACTCCGCCTACATCTACCAGTACAACCGGCTGATGTACACCGCCCTCGCCTACAACACGCTGATCGACGTCTGGTATCCTGAAACCGCCAAGCAGCTGGGTTCGGCTCCAAGGTCCGGGAAGCGCCCCACCCTCGCCTTCGAGAAATCCTGCGGCGGCTACTACAAGGACTGGAGATACACCACCATTCCGGTGACCCATTACGATGACTACCATGAGGTCACCTATGCCGTGACCAGCATCACGGAAAGCGAGCTCAGCACCTACGAATCCTACTCCGAGTCCTACTCCGAGGAGTCCGCCACCGAGGAGGTTTCCGAAGAGGAATCCGCCATCGACGAGGAAGTTGAAGTGGACGAGGACGACGGCGGCACTTTCGCCGATGACGTCGGCGAAGGCGAGGACGACGAGGATGGCGACGGCGTTTCCGACGAGGAGGACACCGACGACGACAACGATGGAACCGCCGACGAAGCCGACAACGATGATGACAACGACGGCGTCATGGACTCCGAAGACGCCGACGAAGATGAAGGCGCCGACGAAGGCGATGACGGTGACAGCGACGACGATGGCTCCGCCGATGATGCCGGCGGTGACGACGGCGGCGGCGAAGAGGAGTGATCCCAATCTTCGGAGGATCTGATCCGCCTGAATTTCCATCAAAGGCGTGGGGCAATGGCTCCACGCCTTTTTTCTACCCCACGCCCTCCGCCGTTTGTCTTGATGAATCTCCCGCCGCCGCCTACTGGAAGCCACGCCCCGGCGTTTCCCGCATCATGTCCGCTCCTGAAGTCTCCAATCCCGTGCTCGTCCGCGAAGTGGCCCGCCGCCGCTCGTTCGCGATCATTTCCCACCCCGATGCGGGAAAAACCACGCTGACCGAGAAATTCCTCCTCTATGGCGGTGCCCTCAACCTCGCCGGCAGCGTCACCGCCCGCAAGGACCAGCGCGCCACCACCTCCGACTGGATGGAGCTGGAAAAGCAGCGCGGCATTTCAATCAGCTCCACCGTCCTGCAGTTC
>JAIXVN010000427.1 GCA_027483005.1 Verrucomicrobiaceae bacterium | reverse complement strand
GTCTTGTTCCGAAGGTTCTCCTCCACTTCACAAACCAAGGGCATCGATGCCTCAAGCTGGCAGGACAACAAGACCTTCAACAGCGGACTGCTGCGCGTTCAGGATGTTTATGGCGCGCCGGGTGCGGAGATCAAATGGCGGGACGTTGAGGCCTTCCTCAAGGAGGCACGGGAGGGCGAACCGAATCCCAACACCCTGTTCGTCAATTTCACCAGCGCTACGGGCAGCAGCTGGATGGGTATTCCCAACATCCCCTCGATCTCGACGCCGATGAACCACAAGATCACGGACTATCTCATGAACCAGCCCAAGGCCCGCTATGGCATCCTCGTCATGGACTTCGTGAACGAGGGTCGCTGCCGCCTGATCTACGAAACGAATCTGAGGAAGCCCTGAGGTGAACCCGGTCCAAGCGTGCATTGGCTCGACTTTGCCCGGAAGTTGGTGAATGGGTAGAGGCCATGGAAGATCATCCGGACGTCAAGAAACCCAGCGCCGGTTCACGGCATCATTTCCGTTTCCACGAGCCTCACGTCCATCTGGCACCGGTGTTTGGAAGCGATTGGTTCGCGCTGAAAGCGGAGGCCTTCGCGAGGTTCTTCGGAACTCCCGTGTTCCTTATCAGCCAAACCGTGTTCGTCGCCATCTGGATCATTCTGAATTCGATGGGGGTGTTTCAATTCGACGTCTATCCCTTCATCCTGCTGAACCTGGCCTTCAGCCTTCAGGCAGCCTATGCCGCGCCGCTGATCCTGCTGGCCCAGACGCGTCAGGCGGATCGCGACAAGGCCCAGACCGAGGCCGATGCCCAGCACCGCGAGGCTCTGGCGATGGCCAGCCAGCAGCGTGAGGAACTGGCCGCCCAGCAGACCGCCAATCTCCTGTTGCTCATGAAACAGAACACCGAGCTGACCGAGATCACCAAGTCCATGAGCGAACGGATCCAGACGCTGACCGAGGAGCTGCACCGGCATGTCCTGGCAGGGAAGTGATTGAAGGCTGATCGACGACGCCCGGGATCGGCGGTTCTTACGACGTGGCAATGAGATGATAAGCCGCGTGACCACCGGGAACGAGCGAGGCCTCGATGCCGGCATCGAAGGTCGCGAAACGTCCACCGCGCTTCACCGCGAGGGCGAGGAGATAGACGTCAGTGAGATCATCCGAGACCGGAAGACGGGGAAAGTCACTTGCTGACATGAGGCTGAGTTGGTCCTGCCAAAACTGGTGTCCCGGACTTGCAAGAAGCCCAGAAAGGATCGTGCGGGCGGCTTGAGGAGTTCCCGGACCGCCCGGATATCGACGGCTTCCCATGATGCGCAGGAACCCATTTTCAACCAAGGGACATGTGGCCCATCCGTTGCGGGCGAGGCTTGCGCTGAAAAAGCCGCGAGCCGCCGCCGCGTGGGGATGGGCAGGATCGCACAGGGCAATGAGGACATTGACATCCAGAAGATGAATCATGCTCTGCGGGGATGGATGGCTCGTTGAAGTTCCTCGTCGTCGAGATCGTCCTGGATGGCCTTGATCATCTCCAAGGAAATGGTCTCACCGGGTTTGCGCTTGAGCACCAGAAAGCCCAGCGGACCAACTTCAAGTTTTTCCGGATCCGGGTTTTCCATCTCGGTGGCAGGCCGAATCTCGCGACGCAGCGCGCTTTCCACAATCGCCTTGAGGGTCGTCTTGCGCCGGACAGCAAGCGTCTTCGCTTCCATCAAAAGATCATCGTCCAGATCAAGCGTGGTTTTCATATGGGTGACAGTATGGTTCTACGGCCATCAGTCAAGTTTGCCCGGTGTGCCAAGGCCTGTTCGAAGCCATCTCAACCCAGCTTGGGCAGCAAGTCCTCCACCAACTCGCAGGTCCGGCGCATCCATTTCTCCGGCTCGAAGCTTTTCGCGAGGTTCTGGGCACGATCCCGAAACTCCCGCCCGTCCAACAGGTCATCGAGGGCCGCCGCGATCCGCTTGTCCTTGAACTTCGCAGGCGGCAGGCCGAGTCCGACTCCGAGATCTCGAACCCGGCTGAGGGTTTCATGTTGGTCGTGCGCCATCGGCTGGATCAGATGGGGGATCCCGGCCCGAAGCGCCTGTGAGCAGGTCCCGATTCCCCCATGATAGACGATCGCCGCCGCGCGGGGAAGGACCTGGCTGAAGGGGATGTAGGAGAAATGGCGGACGTTTTCAGGAAGGTGCTCCGGCACGGTTTCCTTGAAGGGAGTGAGGAGCATGCCACGCCGCCCGGATCGAGTGAGCGCCTTCACCGCCTCGCGGAAAAAGGCATGGCCGTGCGCCATCGCGCTGCCCGGCGTGAAGATCACCGGAGGGTCCCCTGAGGAAAGGAAGGCCTCCACTTCGGCGGGCACCTCGCGATGGCCGGCTTCGTCGAAGAGCGGAAATCCGGTCAGCCGGGTCTGCGGAGGCCAATCCGGCTGCGGAGCCGCGAACCAGTCGGGAAACAAGCCGATCACCCGGTCCGGCGAGTGCCAGCCGCGGCGCATCAGATTGCGGATCGGCGGCAATCCGTGGGTCTGTCGAAAGCGATTGAACTCAGGTGCCACAAACCCATCGACGATCCGGGCCGCCACCGCCCACTGAAAGGCCTTGAGAAATCTCGGTGCCCCCTGCCCGAACGTCATGCCATGGAGAACCGGCTGCCGATGCACG
>JAIXVN010000314.1 GCA_027483005.1 Verrucomicrobiaceae bacterium | reverse complement strand
TTGTTCGACTCAACCTGGAGAAAAGGGGTGCTGCGCCCGATGCTGCCACCGGTCGTGTAGGTCGAGGAACTGCCCGTTTTCAGCTCCTTCCAGAAATTGTAATACAGCCACAACTCGGCTTCGTTGATGCCGTTCTCGCCGTTGACCGTGTACAGCGGGTTCTGCGGCACGTTCGACTGGGTTTTTTCCAGATACATCGAGAGGTCTCTGCGGAAGCCACCGCTGCGGACGTTGGTCAGCAGCCCCACGGATCTCGCCGCAAGATCATGGAAGAGAGGCTTCGAATTCGCCGGGCTTGAGGTGAGGAACTCGGTTTGCTTCAAGTCAGTCACACTCGAAACACGCGCGTCGGACGAAGAAAGGGATTGAAAGGGCTTGGTGCCGGAGGTGGAGGCCAGGACCTCGATGGCATCGCGTTGCGCGGCCTGAAGGCTGCTGCGGGTGGAAGCCACATCATTGCCCTGGGTCACCTGGGGAGTCGAGATGGCCGCCTTTGTCCCCTGGTCACCGATCCACCAGGCGTAGCGGGATGATCCGCCTGATGGCTGGCTGACTTGCACCACGGGCACTGCGACTTCGCCATCCTTCAGGTTGCCGATACTTCCGGTGCCGACGAGCCGGACATTCTCTGTTTGGGTCGAGGTGGATTTGGCGAAGTCTCTCGATCGGAGCTCGCTTTCTCTTCCGGAAACCAGCCACGAGAGGAAGGTCGGAGTCGGCCGCGTGGTCGCGGAGTCCGGCCATGACCGGTAAACTCCGCTCCAGTGACGGCGCCCGCCGACAGCCGCGGTGGCGCTCCCATCGGAGCTGGAGGCGATCTGGTCGGCATTCGCCATGACCCGTTGGTCCGGACCGGATTCTTTTTGAAGGGCACCGATGGCAAGCTGGAGAGCCAGTCTCGCGTTGGCACGAGCCGTTGCAGCCGCCTGACCCTGGCTGCTGTTGCGGAGGGAAACCGTGGAAAGCGTGAGCAGCCCGAGCGCGATGAGGGTCAGCAGCACCATCATCAGCAGGGTGATGATGAGGCTGAAGCCCCGCGATCCATGGAAGCGGGGTTGGGGATGTGGAGTCGGATGCCTGTCCATGCAAAGGTCGATGGCTGGAAATCGGAGGAGCACGAGTCTATCGATCGAATGAAGATCCCCCGAGGTCATTCGACCGTTGAGGGATCACGTAAACACGGTGGGACTGCCCTCATGCAACGACCTCACGATCGCGCATTCCGATCGCCAGGATGACCATGGAACCTGACCCCGGACTCCACGGAGACAAGCGGTTGCAGCAGGATCTTCTGCCGAATTGGATCAAGCCAGACCCGGTTGCGGTCCCGCGCCCAGCAGCCCCGATCCGAGCCGCTTTGGGCTGCTCTCAAGATGTGGCCAGCTTTCCCGAAGCCGAAGTGATCTCCGGACGGACGGTGGCGACATCAATCGCCGTGGAGCTGAAACCAAGCTCGGCAGGCGAAGGCCCCAGCCAAGAGGATTTGGAGCCGCGGGTGGAAAATTCTCCGGCAGCGCCATCGATCTCCAGCACCGTGAACAGCGGTTTCGTGTAGGGCGCGGTGAAGGCGACCGTTGGAAACTGCTTCGACAACTCCGGCGAAAGGCTCTCGTGCTTGTACTTGTCGCCCAGCCAGTAGTAGGCTGCGGAGTTCACGTGATGATAAGGGATTCCGTTGATGACCCGCGAGTGATCGATGTGCCAGTGGCCGTTGAAGCAGGCGGCCACCTTGCGTTTGTCGTCGGAGGTCTTCGCTGCCTCAAGCACGGCCCGCACCTTTTCCTGGCTAGCGATGCAGACCGGAACCTCGAGGCTGTGATGCGAGAACACAAACGTGTTGAGCGCGGTCTTCGCCAGGTCCGCCTTGAGCCACTCGATCTGATCATCGGCGATGTGGCTCGGGTAGCCCCCCTTGAAATCCGCGGGACGGTCATTCGAATCGAGCACGATGAAATGGAAGCCGCCGAGGTCGAACGAGTAGTAGCGCTCCTTCATGCCCCAGAACGCCAGGGTCTGCTCGCGCTTGAAGCCGCCGTCGGTGTCGTGGTTTCCGAGGACATGGAACTTCGGGCCTTGGAAGGAGTTGAAAATGTCGATGAAGCCCTTGTTTGCCGGTTTCGGGGTGCAGAAGTCTCCCATCTGGATGACGGCATCGACCTTCTCGGCGGTCATCGCATCAATGAAGGTCTTCAGCCGCTCGTCGGCATCATGGATGATGTCCTTGTGGACGTCCGTGATGACGCCGATGCGCAGGGTCTTGCCCTTCTCCGCCCCGAGGACCGGTAGTGGCAGCAGGGAGGTGGCGGCGAGTGCTTTCAGAAAGTTGCGTCGATTTTTCATGAACGGGATGGCGGTGAAATAAGCCGTTTCGAATCCTGCTCTTTCATTCGGTGTCCGAATGATGAACAAGTTCCTCCACACGCGGAATTCTTCAGCAGATGAGCCACGAAAGCGATGGTCAAAATCGATTCACCGACGCGGTTCTCTCTTCGATCACCGGCGGGACCTCCATTGAAGAAGCGCGTGGCTTGATCCGGGCCGCGCTGGGCCATACGGCTTGTCTGGTGCCTCCCCCCAAGGGCGATCCACTTGAGGTTGCCACCCTTCGGCTTGAGCGGACCGCCGGATACGGCCGATGGCGACGGTGGCTGCGGAACGGGCTCATCCTGCTCGCCGGGCTGTTGTCATTCTGGCCGGGTCTCGCCCAATACGACGCGGTGGTTTCGGCAAGTGCCGCTCACTCGTCAGGCTCCCTGCCTCTGATCTGGACCAGCCTGGATGCGCGTTTGTCCGACGAAATGAAGGCAGTGAGGCTGGCGGACAAGGTCCCAACGGATAAGCGGAACCTCCTGTTCAAGCCTCCGAAGCCTGAAACCAGCGTTGATCGTTGGAAGGCCTTGTGGGACTCGCATCCATCGGACCCCGTCTGGTTCAGTCGCTATTCGTTTGCGGTTCTCTCAAGCACCGGCGTGCTGCCGCCTGACTATGTGGCCACCGGAGAACGCCTCGATCCCGGCAACGGCTGGTATCGGTTCCTGAATGCGCTGCTGGAGTGGCGAAGTCTGAGAGCCCGATTGCCCTCCAATCTTTCCGAGAGGGAGCGGGGCTATACGGCGGTGCTTGAGGAGATCCGCCAGGCGATGGAAATGCCGCAATTCACCAGTCGCCGAAGTGAATGTCTTTCCAGGCAGATCGCCGCTCTTCCGAAGGCCGAGGACTATCCCGGCCTCTGGTTGAATCGTGCCATCATCGAGGAAAACTCGGATCAGGCATATGGGTCGGATGGCCTCTGGTTGC
>JAIXVN010000144.1 GCA_027483005.1 Verrucomicrobiaceae bacterium | reverse complement strand
CACCAGCCGCAGCCTGATGACGATCTGCGGCGGGCTGCTCGTCGGGCTTTCCGTCAAGGCAGCAGTCGAATTCTCCTTCCTGCTCGGCGTGCTGACCCTTACGGCGGCAACGTCCAAGGACGCGGTGGACAAGGTCAAAGGGCTCGATCCTGCCTACGACGCGATGTTCGGCGGCTTGAAACTGATGCTGCACGAGTTCGGGGCCGCGAACCTGGTGGTCGGCAGCCTGGCCGCGATGATTTCGGCGGCCATCTCGGTGAAATGGCTGGTCTCCTACCTCCAGCGGCATGGCCTCGCGGTCTTTGGATATTACCGGATCGCGGTCGGGGCGCTGGTGGCGATCCTGATCCTGATTCAGGTTTTCCCAGGCTGATCGGAGTTCATTTCCGCAGTTCCCGAACCTGGTGACGCGGCAACCCTCCCCGGGTCACGGGCCGTTTAGGCTTGCCCCATCCCGTGCGGAGGGCTGGAGTTGCCTTGATGAAGGTTTTCAAAAACACGATTCCAGTCCTGCGGGTTCTCCTGCTGGCGCTTTTCGTGTTTTGCACGACCGGTCTCCACGCCCAGCAGACCCTCAAGATGCCTCTGGCGGATGGATTTGATTTCCCGGTCGGAAAGCCCAATGCCGACGGCTACTACACCGCCCGAGGCGTCCGCCTGAGCGGGGCCGTCCATTACGGCGAGGACTGGAATGGCCGGAGTGGCGGCGATACCGATCTGGGCGACCCCGTCTATGCCTGTGGCGATGGCGTGGTCGTCTGGGCCTACAATGTCCGCCAGGGCTGGGGAAATGTCGTCATCATCCGACATGCCTACCGCGACCCGACCTCGGGGCAGGTGAAATTCTGCGATTCCCTCTATGGCCACCTCAATGAGTTCAATGTGAAGGTCGGCCAGATGGTCAAACGCGGCCATAAACTCGGCACCATCGGCTCCAACTTCGGCATGTATCCGGCGCACCTCCACTTCGAGATCCGCCACAACATCAACGTCGGCATGCTGCGCGACAACGTCCCTCGCGATTTCACCAACTGGGCAGTCCCCAAGGACTTCATCACCAAGTATCGCCGCCTCAACCGCGAGTGGGGAAATGTCCCGGTGCCCATCGGCACCTGCCCCGAATACCAAGGTTTCAAGGGACTCTGACCCATGGCCATTCAATCCAAGCCTCCGACCCCTGCAAGGTTCATCCTGCTGCTCGTCGCTGCGGGCGTCTTCTGGGGAGTGGATGCCTGGAAGAAATCCCATCCGGCTTCCAAGCCGCCTGCTGACAAGCAGGAGGAGCGCCAGCGTCAGCCAGCTCCGAAGGCAGGGGAAGCCGCTTCGGCAGAAGGACCTGAAACCTCGGGTGGCTACGAGGTTTACCGTAGTTGCCTTCTCGACTCGGAACGCGGCAACGACGGCGACAGCTTCCGGATCAAGCTGCCTGACGGTCGCACCGAAACCTTCCGCCTCTACTTCGTCGATACCCCCGAGAGCGAGTTCAAGTCCTACGCCAACGGAGAAAACAACCACGAGCGCATCGGCAAACAAGCCGAGTACTTCGGCATCACTCCCGAGCAGGCCGTTGAGATCGGGAAAAAGGGCAAGAAGTTCACGCTCGACCGCCTTTCCACCCGCCCTTTCACGCTCTACACCCTCTGGGACAGCCCCTTCAACGATCAGCGTTACCATGCATTCATCGAGTTCCCCAGCAACGGGGGAGCCCGCCCCCTCGATGAACTCCTCGTCGAGCAGGGCCTCTGCCGCATCTTCACCAAGGGGGCCGACACTCCGGATGGCACCCCGATGCAGCAGCGCAAGGACAAGCTCCGCGCCATCGAGAAACAGGCCCGCGACCGTCGCGTCGGGGCTTGGGGATTGCGTTGAATTCATCCCGGCGGTTCACTGAGGTCGTGTCCACTGCCGACCTCATCGAACTCTCCCGGAAGCTCGCCCGCGATCTCGACGGCTTTCGTTTTTCCGCACCCGTCTCCCACACCTACAACCCGCTCGACTACGCCCGCGCCCCGCATGAGCTCTTCCTTAAACGCTTCGGCGGCGGGAAAAAGCGGGTCTTCCTGCTCGGTATGAACCCCGGCCCTTTCGGCATGGCGCAGACCGGCGTGCCCTTTGGAGAGATCGCCGCCGTGCGCGACTGGATGGGCATCACCGCCCCCGTCGGCAAGCCGGTGCCGGAGCATCCGAAGCGCCCGATCGAAGGCTTCCACTGCCCGAAGTCCGAGGTCAGCGGCCGACGCCTTTGGGGACTGTTTTCCGAAAGGTTCCCCAAGCCGGAAGACTTCTTCGCCGACCACTACGTCGCCAACTACTGCCCCCTCGTCTGGATGAGCGCCACCGGGGCCAACCTCACGCCCGACAAGCTCCCGTCAGCGGAAATGGAACCTGTCGAAGCCATCTGCCTCGATCACCTCACGGCAGTCCTCAAACTACTAAAGCCGCAGTATCTCATCGGCGTCGGTGGCTTCGCCGAGGAGCGCCTCCGCCGCGCGGCGGAGAAAACCGGTGGCTCCTATCAGATCGGCCGCATCCTCCATCCCTCCCCCGCCTCCCCCGCCGCCAACCGAGGCTGGGCCGAGGTCGCGGAGAGGCAGTTGAAGGAGCAGGGGGTGTGGTAGGTCGATCAATGCCAGACCGATTGT
>JAIXVN010000152.1 GCA_027483005.1 Verrucomicrobiaceae bacterium | reverse complement strand
GCGGAGTATCCCCATCGCGGGCTCGGGGAAAAGCGAAATTTCAGGCAGATTCACACCTTCTCCCCTGCCCTCCAGGAGCCGAAGAGCCAGAGCCAGATGAATGCCAGCAGAGCTGCAGCCAGTCCGACATGAAGGACCTGGACCCATGCGTAGAGATGAACCTGCGACATGACCACGCCGAGGACCATCTGCGCCAGCACGATGCCGAGGACCACGTGGCCGACACGGCCCGGCCTGCCATGGCGCTTTGCGATCAGGAAGGCCCAGACGCTCGCCCCCAGCACCGCCCAGGAGAAACTACGATGAATCAAGTAGATCCAGCGCTGCTCCAGCTCGCCGATCCATTCCGCGCGTGGGGAATTCAGGTGGGACTTCGCCATTTCATCGGTCAGCTCGCGGATCTGGGAACCCATGATCCCCTCGCCCACGACCACGCCCAGCAGCAGCAGGATGGCCAGACGCAGTCGTGCCGCAGCCGCAGGGGCGATGGCCACCCGCCACGGACGATCCGTCCCACCCCAGGCGCAGTAGGAAAGGGTGCCGAGAAGCAACATCGCGAGCGCGAGGTGGGTGGTCAGGACTCCGGGTTTCAGGCCACTGTAAACCACCCTCGCGCCCATCCAGGCATTCACCAGGACCAGGAACAAGGAGGCAAAGGCGCTCCAGAACACCAGCGGTCGCTTTGATCTCTGCCAGAACGCCGCGATGAAGGTGGCCAGCGAAAAGAACCCGACCGGCAGTGAACAAAGTCGGTTGATGAACTCCGTCCAAACATGCCTGGGGTTGAACTCGGAACGCAGCTCCTCGCGGGTGATCGTCGCCGGATCACGCCCCTCCCGTTCGGCTCGCTTCTGAAATCGCTCGATCGGAAGCTTGTCGAAATCCACCTGCTCCACCTTCGTCGGCGGGATCAGGCAGCCCCAGCAAGTTGGCCAGTCGGGGCAACCCATCCCCGAGCCGGTCACCCGGACGATCGCCCCGACGAACATCAGGAACAGGACCGATACCAGCGCGGCGGTTGAGAGTTTTTGAAAGAGAGCCATCAAGGTGAGCCGAACTTGCCCGGATTGCCGGGCTTTCCCATGGCAAAGTTGCCACTTCAGACGGTTGCCCGGCCTGGCAGCCAGACCCGCGCTCCGACCGACCTCGATCCGGCAGGCCGGAACAAGCCTTCCAGGCCCGGCCGCGCCCGCAGATCCGCAATCGCAGGAACGGCATGCGTCCACCGCCAGCGGAAGCCCTCCTCGCGCAACCTGCGCGGATCCGCCCAGCGGCTTTTCAGGACCAGCTCGGTCTCCGTCCGCATCAGCCTCGCCCCAAGTTCGAGGAGGAGTTCCGGCGCCGGCAAGCCCACCGGCATGCCTGCTGCCTCACGAAAAGTCCGCATCCATTCCCGATTGGTCGGAAACTCCGGCGCGGTGACATTCACCACCCCATCGATCTGGCTTTCCGCCGTCAGGAAATCCACCGCCGCGAGAAAGTCCTCCATGTGAATCCAGCTGATCCGCTGGTCCCCTTTTCCCATGGGACCTCCCAGGCCGCGACGCACGATGCTGCGCAAGACATCAAACACGGTGTCCGGCTCGTTCGCCAGCACCATGCCGATCCGCATGGCCACCTTCCGCGTCACTCCCGGCACCTTCGCCGCAAAGAACTCCTCTTCCCAGGCCCGCGCCACCTTGACCGAAAATCCGTCGCCCGGCTCGCCAAACCACTCGTCCTGCGCATGGTCCCGCGCGTCGCGATACCACGTCGCCGTGCTGGCATTCAGCCAGACCTTCGGAGGAGCCTGGCAGGCGGCGATCGCCTGACCGATCACCCGGGTCGAGTCCACCCGCGACTCGATGATTTCCCGCTTCGCCTGCTCGTCGTAGCGGCAGTTCACACTGCGTCCCGCGAGATTGATGACGGACTCCGCCCCTTCGAGCGCGAGCGCCCAGGGGCCGAGGGTCCGACCATCCCATTCGAGGAAAATTCCATCTCCGCTCCAGCCATCGCGGCTGCGGGCGATCGCCACCACCTCCTTGCCCTGGCGGGCATGATGGCGGCAGAGATAGCGTCCCAGGAAGCCGTTGGCTCCGAAAATCACCGTGGTTGGTTTCATGAAAGTCGATTCTTGGTTGGAAAGTGAAAATCAGCTCAGAAGTCGCGCCGCGAGCTGGAGGGCGATGCCGTATTTCATGCCGGAAACCCGGTCGGCGACGTTGGAGGCGAATCCGACGAACTCCGCCAGCTTGCTCATCTGCTCGTGGAATGCGCGGCCCTCCGGCGTGTCGATCCCCCGGCTGTCGTCGAGGCACTGGTGGAGCACGCCGAGCGCAGGGTCGATCTCCCGCCTCCGACGCTCGCGGGCCACGATCGTGAAAATCTTCCAAACATCCTTTTCCGCCTCGAAAAACTCACGACGCTCGCCTTTTTTGACGATCGTGCGGATCAGGCCCCATGAAACCAATTCCTTCAAATTCGTGTGGGCATTACCCCGACTGATCTGAAGCCGCTCCATCACCTCGTCGGTGCCGATCGCCTCCGGTTCCGTCATCAGCAGCGCATGGATCTGGGCCATGGTCCGATTGATGCCCCAGTGGGTTCCAAGCGCTCCCCACTGGGCCACAAAGTCCTCGCGGGCCTGTTTCAACTTCGCGTCATCCGCACTGCTCATATTTTCAGTATTTACTGAAACTTCGGTCTCGCAAGAAGAAAATCGGTCGGCCCGGAAAATGCTTTTTCGAACCCGTGTCGAAACCGGCACCAAGACGATCGCCATAGATTCCCTCACCTGTGCTCTTTATCGGGTGCACGAAGAGTTCCGAACCTCCCTCCTGCCATGATCCTCAAAAACCTCCATTCAGCATCGCCTCACAAGCACGCGAAGCTCACGACATCACTGGAGCGCAAGCCAACGCTGAAAGCTTCCATCCTGAAATCCCCCCGCTGCATGTCACTTGCCTTGGCCTCTGTCGCCCTCGCGATGACTGCGATCGACACGCTTCAGGCACAGACCTATTTCAGCCTCAGCGTCTCGAATTACAGCGAGGATTTCTCAACTGTTGCCTCGTGGACCAGCCCAACCACCAACTCCTGGTCCGGGATCGCAGTGGGTGGCACTGCAACCATCCCGGATGCTACCAGAACAACAGCTTCCACCTTGTCGTTTGGCACCTCTGGAGGCGTACAAAGACCCACGACGAACATTCAGCTGCTCTCGACGGGAACCACCGCCAATACGTCGTCCAGTGCGATCGACTTGAATTTGAATTTTTCCGGCAGGACTTCCGGGAACCTGTCATTCAACGCGGCTCAGGTTGCCAACTCGACTGGTGATCGGGTCGGATCGCTGAAGGTTTACTACTCCGTCAACGGTACCACCTGGACGGAGATCACGGGAGGCGGATTGCCTTTCACCGCTACCAACAACGTTGCGAGTTCAACTGCTGTCAGCGTTCCGATCCCTTCCGCCGTGAATGGCCAGAGTCAGGTCAAACTGCGGTTCTACTACTACAACGGACCCACTAACGGGACGACTGGAAGTCGCCCAAAAATCTCCATCGATAACGTTTTAGTCACGTCGGCTTCCGATGGTGTGGACACCACCCCGCCTGCTCTTGCATCCACCTCACCGTTGTCGCCGGCGGACAACGCGGTCAATGTTGCGACCAATTCCACTTGGTCGGTGACCCTCAACGAGGCCATTGCTGCCGGAACAGGAGCCATCACCCTCTACAAGCAATCCGACGATAGCGTCGTCCAGTCGTTCGCCGTTGGGACCTCAGCGGTCACCATTACCGGCGCCACTGCCAGTTTCACGCCTACGAGTCCGCTTCTCAACGACACGGACTACTATGTCTTGATCCCCGCAGGTGTCATTACCGATGCCGCCGCTTCACCCAACAGCTTCGCTGGCATCGGTGACAAGGCCGTCTGGAACTTCAAGACCATCCCAGCCGACACGACTCCGCCCTCCATTGTTTCCGTCACGCCGGTTGTCGGGGCCACCGGCATTGCTCGTCCTTCGGCTCTGACCATCGCTTTCAATGAAAACGTCCAGGTCGCGAGCACGGGATCGCCGAAGATCTACATCAAGCGGGTTTCCGATGACCAGATCGCAGCCCAGGCCGAGTCCGGCACCTTCGGCACTGCCAGCGCCACCAACAATGTCGCCACGGTCCCGATTTCTCCTCCCTTGGACTATGGAACCCAGTACTACGTCGAGATCGACAGCGGCGCATTCGAGGACGTTTCCTCGAACAACAACGATTACGCCGGACTTCCCAAGTTCGTTCCGTCCACTTCCACATACAGCTGGAACTTCACCCTGGTCTCCGTTCCTTCGCTGACCAATTCCGGACCCTACCTCCAGGATTTCTCAGGCTTCACCGACTCGGCGACCCTGCCCTCAGGATGGGCGCTCACAGCAAGTGGATCGGCCACTACCAAGCTCAATTTCAGCGCTTGGAACACCACCACGACGCCGAACACGTCAACCGG
>JAIXVN010000162.1 GCA_027483005.1 Verrucomicrobiaceae bacterium | reverse complement strand
GGTCGCCGGCTGCTTCCTGACCCGCGTGCTCGGATTTTCCAATCATCTCGCCTGCAACCATTTCCAGAAGCACGGCCTGCGGATGTGGTTCAATGATCCCGGGAAAACGAACGACTGCCCGAGCACTTGCACCGAGATCGGGCCTTATTCCCAGGCCCGCATGGCGACTTTCCAGCTCGATCGTTCCAAGCTCGATCAGCACATGCTGGAGCAGGCGGTGACCGAAGGCTGCCACCTCGTGCGTCCCGCCTCGGTGAAATCCTTCGAGCTTCACGGCGTCAATCGCAACACCGTCACCTACAAGGTCGGGGACGAAACGCGCACACTCACGGCGGGGTGGGTGGCAGACTGTTCCGGAAAAGCAAGTTTGCTGGCCCGCAAGCTGGGCACCTGGCGGAACCTTCCTGAACATCCGGTCCACTCGATGTGGGTGCGCTTCACCAATGTCCGTTGCCTCGATTCCCATGAGTCGAGAACCCTCGCGCCGGGCCTGAAGAACGGCACCTTCGTTGCCCGGGCCAGCGCCACCAATCACCTCATGGGCCGCGGCTGGTGGTCGTGGATCATTCCGCTCTCGAACGGGGACTTTTCCGCCGGGGTGACCTGGGACGAGCGGCTTTTCACGCCTCCCTCGGAAGGCGGCATCGGCCAGCGACTCAAGGAGCACCTCACCGCCCATCCGATCGGCAGGCTGATGTTCGAGAACGCCGAGCCGGTGGAGAACGACGCGCGCGCCTACAAGAACCTCCCATACTACAGCGAAAAGGCCGCCGGAGATGGCTGGATCCTCGCGGGCGATGCCGCCGGCTTCATGGATCCCCTCTATTCGCAGGGCCTCGATTACTGCGCGCATTCGGTCTATGCCGCGCACAAGATCCTGCTCAAGTCCCTCGGTGGCGGGTGTGTTGAAATGGATATCACCCGACATAACAAGGAGTTCAGCGAGTCCTATCAACGCTGGTTCAACGGCATCTATCGGAACAAGTATCAATACCTCGGCGATGCGGACCTGATGAACGCCGCCTTCCTGCTCGACATCGCGGCCTACTTCGTCGGTCCCGTGCGGCTGGTCTATCTCTTCACCGACGTGGAGTTTTCAAAGATGCCCTACAACGGGCCCATCGGCGCGTTTTTCGGGAAGTTCATGGCGCTCTACAATCGTCGG
Source organism: Verrucomicrobiaceae bacterium (assembly GCA_027483005.1). Taxonomy (GTDB): domain Bacteria; phylum Verrucomicrobiota; class Verrucomicrobiia; order Verrucomicrobiales; family Akkermansiaceae; genus Luteolibacter. The sequence goes on along the minus strand of JAIXVN010000162.1, from coordinate 1,674 downwards.
CTGGAAGTGCTGGCCCGCAAGCGCCTCGCCAACGGCACCTATGGCAAGAACAACCTTGGCCAGCGCCACTTCGTGCGCATTCCCTTCGAAGCAAGCCCGAAGGCCTTCGGTCATCTCTTGCGCGGCGTGCGCGCCTGGCTCAAGCTTGAACTCGGACTGATGTTCACCAAGCCGATCCCCCCGATGGAAACGCCCACCACAGTGAACATGGCCAAGCAGGCCCAGGCCGAACCGATGCCGTCGGCCGCGTGATCTGAGCGGGTCGACTTTCGGTTCGTTACCCCTCCCGGGACTTCCAACCCGGCAGCAGGAACAGGGAGACCGCCATGCTCAGGGTGATGCCGATGACGGCCACCACGCCCAGGCTGACGAGCGCCTCGCTCGATGACCAGATCAGCGAGCCGAAGCCGATGACATTCGAGACCGCACAGAACATCAGGGCCTTTCCTGTGCCGTTCCAGAGTTCCTTGAAGCAGCCGCCGGTTCGCCTGAGGGTGAGCGTGACGTGGATGGCGTAGTCGATGCCGGTGCCCAACAGAAGAGGTGTCGCCATCAGGTTGACAAAGTTCCACCTCAAGCCCGCCGCGCTCATGATCGCCAGCAGCAGCAGCGTGCTGATGACCATGGCGAAAAGCGCGATCCCGACATCCGCCGGCCTTCGGAAAATGAAGAACATCATCACCAGCAGCAGGACCATCATCGGCACCAGCATCCGCATCACGTCCGACCTGATGAGTTTTGAAAGCGCTGGCTTGAAGAGCCCCCAGCCGCTCAGCCAGATGCCATCGCCGTTCATCATGGCGAAGCGATCGTAGTCCTTTCCACCCGACTCCACTCCATCCTGCTGGACGAGATTTCCGAGCATATAGCCTCCGCCGCCTTCGCGCCGGGTCATGAAAAGTCGCATCACTTCACGAGCGGAGTCCGATTGAGGAAACACCATGGTCGTTTCTGAGGACTGCCTGTCCATCGCTTCCAGCACCGCCTTTCCGAGAAAGAGACCCTCCTCGGAAAAGCCTGCGGCATCGGCTTCCTTGAGCAGCCTTTCGCGATCCGCGGCCATCGCCTTGATCCTTGCGCGATTCTCCTTCTGTCGCGCCGGATCCGGCCACCAGCCTTTTGGAATGGATCCGGTCGCGATCAATCCAGCCGCCCTTGCCGAATCAATCCGCTTGTTCGCCACCTCCAGCCGGGCCCGCATCTCGTCATCAGTTGCCGCCTCGACGACATAGCCCAGCGCCTCACCATCAAATGTCGGAAAAACCGCCCGCACCCGCTCGAAGGACTCCATGGCCTGACTGTGCCGCGGCCGGATGATGTTCGAATCGAAGACCATTTGCGGCATGCCATGGATCACCAGCACCGCGACGGCGGCGAGGGACAGGACGGCCGTGATGGCCCAGGCCATTCGACTCCGGGGCAGAAATTTCCCCGAACCTGTAGCCGGTTTCCGATCCACGCCGAACTTCGCGACGAACGGCAGATAGACCACGATCATCAGGAGTCCTGCTGCGCCGAGTCCCACCGCGACGATGGTTCCAAGCTGAGCCATGCCCGGCAGACCGCCGAGGTTCAGGGCGAGAAAAACCACGGTGGTGGTCAGGGCGCCACAGAGCACCGGGCGTCCACTGGCTGTGAGAAGCTCTTTGCGGTCATGCCCTGTGGCCTTTGCTT
>JAIXVN010000074.1 GCA_027483005.1 Verrucomicrobiaceae bacterium | reverse complement strand
TTCACGGCGGAGAGCAGTTTCAGATACCAGGCGTGGGCCTCGACATCGCCGCCATACCAGAACCACCAGTAAGCCCCGTTCTTCAGGTCGAGGTAGTTCGTCTGATTCTCCTCATCGCGCTTGAGGAACTGGGAAATGGTCGCCATCACCTCATCGCGGCGGCCGTTTTCCTTGGTCCGATGCAGCTCCAGTCCGAGCAGGCAGCGCGCATAGATCGGCAGGGAAAGATTGTCCCCCACCAGGGAATCCACCATCGCATCACCATTGCGCCCAGCCTCGCCGAGCACCATCCGCACGAAGGCATCGAGCGAGTCGGCACTGACCTTTTCGTAGAGCTTCGAGGGCTTCACCTTTTTGCCAGCCTTCTCCGCCGCGATCCGGTCGGCGTAGCGTCGAAGGGCCGCGGCTTCCTTTTTCTCGGAGGATTCCAGCCAGTTCAGACCTTTCTTCAACATCTGCTCCGGCACCTCGGCCCCACTCGCCTTCGCGGTGAGAAGTCCGTGGACCACGACCGCGGTGGTGTGTGGATAGGATTGCTCGCCATATCCGGAGAACCAGCCCCAGCCGCCATCGGAATTCTGCATGGCCTCCAGCTTGTCGAAGCCGGTCTTGACCATCTGCGACAGCACTTCGGAATCGAACACCGGGTTGCCCTGCCACTGCTTCCAACGCTCGGCGCGTTCTTTCGGATCGCCCAGTTCCTGGGGATTGAGGTTGTTCCGCTTCGCCCGGATTTCATCGAGGTTCACGCCGAGGTCCTGCACCAGCTTCTGCGCGATCACTGCCGGCACGAAGCGGTTCAGGGTCTGTTCGGTGCAGCCGTGCGGATAGTCGGCCAGATAGGGAATCGCATCCACCACCGCACCGGCGACACTCGGGGAAACGCGGACCGTTAGCTTCGTCTGATCGACTCGACGCTCGGCGGGCACCTTGAATCCAATCTTCGCGGAGTCCTGTTCGGGCTCGACCACACGACTCCACGCCTCTTGGCGCAGCATGCCGTGCACGACGACCGGCAGCTTGCGCTCCATCGCGTCGCCATCGTCATCGGCCGCCGCTTTCATGCGGATCGTGAGCTCGCCTTCCCTGGTGGCCTTGACCCGCCAGTCGATGCGCGACTCGCCTTTTGCCGCGATCTCGACCGACTTGGTTTCGCCCGACATCACCTCGGTCACTCCACCATCGAGTTCGAGGGAAACCTTCACTGTTTTCGCGACCTCGTAGTCGTTGTGGACCACCGCGCTGAAGACCGCCTCATCCTTTTCCACCAGGAAACGCGGGGCTTCCAGACGGACGAGAAGCTGCTTCGACGTGATGATCTCGGCACTGCCTTCACCGACGCGGGTCCCCTCCCCCATCGCCAAGACGCGGGCTTTCCAGGTGGTGAGGTTGTCAGGAAACTCAAGCGGGATTTCCGCACGGCCATTGGCATCCGTCTTCACCTCGCCGGACCATTTCAAGAGATCGGCGAAGTCCTTGCGGACGAAGATGGCCACCCCTCCGGATTCTCCTCCGGGCCCTCCGCCTCCTGCGACGTCCATTTCCGCCATGGCCGCCATCGGAGCTGCGACCGCATCCGCCACCTCCATGCCCCGCATTCTGGACATCGACTTGGACATGACCGCCCCGCGAGGTGCGCCTCCAAATGCTTTGCCGCCAAGGGCGGTCCCGCCATGGCCATCATCAAAATCCTCCATCTCCTCCGTGTCAGGCTTCGCCAGATTCCCGGGAGAATCGGGCACGGAATCCAAATTACGAGGTCCCCAGTAGCTCCGCTTCCACGACCAGAAATTCTCGCGGATCGGTCCGACATTCGAGCCTCCGGTGATGGCTTCGAGCGACTTGTCATAGATCGCCAGCGTGGCACTTCCTGAGAAAGGCTTCCCTTCGGAATCGCGGATCGTCACCACCAGCGAGGATCTCTCCTGCGGCTTCACCTTCGCCTTCGCGGGCTCGACCGTCACCTCCAGCACCCGGCTTTCCGGCGGCAGCAGGATCTGTCGAACGGTCGAGTGGACCTCCGCGCCGTGAACCGTCAACGCCTCGATGAAGGTGTTCGGCATGTCATCGATCGACAAGGGGATCTCCACCTCGCCGCTGCGGCCATCCAACACGATGCGCTTCGACTCGCGGCCGCCGCCTTGTTCGGAACGGAGGAAAAGCCAGACGTGGGCATTCATCTGATCGCTGTTCACCCGCAGGCGCACCGTCTCCTTCGGTCCATAGGAAAGCTTGTCCGGCACCAGCTCGATCGCGCCGAAATGCCAATCCGCGCCGGGTTTCTCCGTGCCGTGAACATTGAGGATGATCGCGCCTTCGACCGCTTCACCACCCGCCACCGAAAGCTTCGCCGCAAGACGATACTGACCGGCCACGGGAGCCTGGAAGCGTTGCGTGATCTCGCCCTCGGCATCGGTCTTCACCGGCCAGATCGAGACCTCTTTCTCGTCAATCTTTCCATTTTCTCCGGCCACCAGACGCAGCAAGTGCAGCGTGCCCTCCGCCGCCTTCACCGGCTTGCCTTCGAGCGTCGCGGCGGAAACCTTCGCCTCCACCTCGTCGCCGGGGCGGGCGTAGCCGTGATCCGTGTTCACCACGACTTCAAATGGCTTTCTCGCTGCCACCACCGAACCGTTGCCGCGTTCCTCGCGCCGTGAGGCATCGACGACCTTCGCCTCAATGAGATACTTTGCATCCATGTCTCCATGAATCTGCTTGGCCAGCGCCGTATCCACCTCGACCACCACCGTGCCATCCGCGCTGATTGGCAGCGTGCGTTCGATCACCAGTTCTTCGGGCGTGAACCTGTCGCCCCTCCACCACGGCGGATGCGGCGGGATGCAACCCCAGTTGCTCCAGCCCGGATGCCAGGGCGATTCGACTCCGCACCACCAGGCACCCTTTCCATACAGCCAATCCCAGCGCCAAGCGGGAAACCAGCGCTCGGTCATCGACTCACGCTTCACCGTGATCGCCACCGTCGCGTTTCTAACAGGAGCGCCGTGGAAATACGTCGCCTTCACCGTGACCGGAAACTTGTCGCCGAGGCGAACCGGCTCCTTCGGGGCCTCCACGCTCACCTCGTATTCCGGCTTCCGGTATTCCTCGACCCGGAAATTCACCATCGCCACCATCTGGTTCGGCACTTCCAACCGACCCGCCCACGAACCGAGCACGGCGTTCTTCGGCAGCACCGTTTCGATTTCCACCGCGCCCATCGCGTCGGTCTTCAGATTCTCCAGCTTGATCGCTTCCTGACCCCGACCATCGGTGAAAATCACGCGGCAATCCTTGCCCGCCCAGCGGCTTTCGTCGGCCTGGCCATAGCCGACCTCACGCAGCCAGAACTTCGCGTGCAGCTTGTCGCCAGCCTTGTAAAGCGGCCGGTCGGTCACCGCGTAGGGCACATTGCGATTCCTGTCTTCGTCGGAGTCGGGCTGGTAGCCGAAGCTTCCGAAACCGTGGAAGGCAGGTGTCCTTCCATCCTTTCGCGCGACCACCATCCATTGCATCTGCAAGTCGGCATCGCCCGCCTTGAGCAGCACCTTGCCCTCGCCATCGGTCTTGCGGACGAAGGTCTTGGTCTGGATTTCAAACCGCTGTCCCTCGCCGCCCTTCTGCTGGAGTGCCACCATCCGATAACCGAAAAACTCCAGCTCGCCCTCCGCCACCGGTGCTCCGGAGGCCGCATCCGCGAGCATCCACTGCAGGGCTTCCGGGAGCGCGTGCTGGACCAGCACGCTGTCCACCACCCAGGCGATGGTGTGGATCGTGTTGCCGTTCGCCAGCGTTGCGGTCACCCACCAGGCTCCGGCCTTGACGAGCGGCATCTCGATGTCGGCACGGGTTTCGCGATGCTTCTCCAGAGGCTTCAGTGCAGACTCCCACGCAGACGCCACCTCACCCACATACTCGCCTGGCTTTCCTTCGATCAACCGCGAGCCGATCTGGCCCGGCTGGAGCCGCTCCCAATCGAGCTCCTTCGGATTGCTTTCAAGATAGGTCTTCGTATCCCGGAGCACACGCTCCATGTTGATCGGCGCGGCGGTGA
>JAIXVN010000181.1 GCA_027483005.1 Verrucomicrobiaceae bacterium | reverse complement strand
GGCTGCAATTCGCCCTCTTTCTCGGCCTCCTCGCGCTGATCACGAAACCGATCGGCCTGTATCTGACCCAGGTGCTCGATCCACAAGGCCGCACCTGGCTCGACCCTCTGATCCGGCCATTTGAAAATCTCACCTATCGCCTGATGGGAGTGACGCCGGGGAATCGACGATGTCCTACTTCTCCCAGATGGTCGCTCTCACCATCCATAACTTCACCTCGGCCGCCGTCGGCATTGGCATCGCGGCGGCGCTTGTGAGGGGCATCGCCCGCCACTCGGCCACGACCCTCGGCAACTTCTGGGTCGATCTGATCCGCACCACCTATTACCTGCTGCTGCCTCTTTCGCTGGCCTTCGCGGTGTTCCTCGTTTCGCAGGGAGTCGTTCAGAATTTCAAGCCCTCCACCACAGCAAAACTCGTCGAGCCGCAGACGATTGAAAATGTCACCACCGACATCCAGACGATCGTCCAGGGACCGATGGCCTCGCAGGTCGCCATCAAGATGCTCGGCACCAACGGCGGCGGTTACACCAATGCCAACGCGGCCCAGCCTTTTGAAAACCCGACACCGCTCTCGAACTTCATCCAGATGCTCTCGATCTTCGCGATCGGCAGCGGCCTCACCTGTTATCTCGGAAAATCCACCGGCAACCAGGCACACGGCTGGGCGGTGTGGAGCGCGATGATGATCCTCTTCGTGGCTGGCACCGTGGTCTGCTGGTGGGCGGAGGCGAAAGGAAATCCGATCCATCAATCTCTCGGCGTCCTCGCCTCCAATGGCAACATGGAAGGCAAGGAGGTCCGCTTCGGCATCTTCAACTCCTCGCTCTTCGCCGTCGTCACCACCTCCGCTTCCTGCGGCGCGGTGAACTCGACGCACGACTCCTTCACCGCCCTCGGCGGCCTGGTGCCGCTGTTCATGATCGAACTCGGCGAAGTCGTGGTCGGCGGCGTGGGTGCAGGACTCTACGGCATGCTCGTCTTCGTCATCCTCGCCGTCTTCATCGCCGGACTGATGGTCGGTCGCACGCCGGAGTATCTCGGCAAGAGAATCCAGGCCTTCGAGGTGAAGATGGCGATGCTTTCCCTGCTCGTGCTCACCGCCAGCATCCTCGGCTTCACCGCCTGGGCCATCGCCAGCGAGTGGGGACTTGCGGGGCTCAACAACTCCGGCCCCCACGGATTCAGCGAGGTCCTCTACGCCTTCAGCTCCGCCACCGGCAACAACGGCAGTGCCTTCGCCGGCCTCACCGCCACACCGGCCAGCGGTGACGTCCACTACAACACCACCCTCGGCCTCGCGATGCTGATCGGCCGGTTCCTGATGATCATTCCGATCATGGCCATCGCCGGATCGCTGGTGATAAAGAAGGTCTCGCCACCCAGTTCCGGCACCTTCCCGGTCTCTGGCCCCACCTTCACTCTCCTGCTCATCGGCACCGTGCTGCTGATCGGAGCGCTGAATTTCCTGCCTGCCCTCGCGCTCGGCCCGGTGGTCGAACATTTCCTCACCCTCAACGGCAACCTCTTCTAACAGAAACCAATCCCATGTCCCAGGAAGCCCCTTCCCTTTTTGAAAAGAAGATCCTCGTCCCCGCGATCGGCGGTGCCCTGCGCAAGCTCGATCCACGGCTGATGATCAAGAATCCGGTCATGTTCGTGACCCTGATCGGTGCCATTCTCACCACCGTCGCGATCTTCACCTCGTCCACCGACCGAGGCTTTGTGATCCAGCTCGCGATCTGGCTCTGGTTCACCGTGCTGTTTGCGAACTTCGCCGAGGCCATCGCCGAAGGCCGCGGCAAGGCCCAGGCCGACAGCCTTCGCAATGCCCGCAAGGACACCATGGCGCGACGCTTGAAGAACGGCAACGAAGAGCTGGTGCCCGCGCCGACTTTGGAAAAAGGCGATCTCGTCGTCTGCGAAACCGGCGACGTGATCCCCTCCGACGGCGAGGTCATCGAAGGCATCGCCAGCGTCGATGAAGCCGCCATCACCGGTGAGTCCGCGCCCGTCATCCGCGAAAGCGGCGGCGACCGCAGTGCGGTCACCGGAGGTACCCGCGTCATCAGCGACCGCATCGTCGTCCGCATCACGGCGGAAAAAGGGAACACCTTCATCGACCGCATGATCTCGATGGTCGAGGGCGCACAACGCCAGAAGACACCGAATGAAATCGCGCTCACCATCCTGCTTTCCGCCATGACGCTGATCTTCATGCTGGTCTGCATCACGCTGAAGCCCTTCGGCACCTACGCCGGCATCACCTTCACCACACCGGTCCTCGTCGCCCTGCTGGTCTGCCTGATCCCCACCACCATCGGCGGACTGTTGAGCGCCATCGGCATCAGTGGCATCGACCGCCTGATCCGCCGCAATGTCATGGCCACCAGCGGACGCGCCGTCGAAGCGGCAGGCGACATCGACGTCCTGCTGTTAGACAAGACCGGCACCATCACCATCGGCAACCGCATGGCCTCGCAGTTCACGCCCGCCCCCGGCATCTCAGAAGAAATGCTGGCCGATGCCGCACAGCTTTCCTCCCTCGCAGACGAGACTCCGGAAGGCCGCAGCATCGTCGTGTTGGCGAAGGAAAAGTTCAACCTGCGTGGCCGCGAACTCCAGCAGCCTCACGCCACCTTCGTGCCCTTCACCGCCCAGACCCGCATGAGCGGCGTGGATTTCGAGGGCCGCCAGGTGCGAAAGGGCGCGGCCGATTCAGTGAAAGCCTGGGTGATCGGCCAGGGCGGTGTTTATCCCACCGAAGTCGAGAAAGCTGTCGAAGCCGCCTCCCGCGCCGGACGGACGCCTCTGGTCGTGGCGGATGGAAAAACGGTCCTCGGCATTGTCGAACTCAAGGACGTCGTCAAAGGCGGCATTAAAGAGCGCTTCGCCCAACTTCGCAAAATGGGCATCCGCACCGTGATGATCACCGGCGACAACCCGATGACCGCTGCCGCGATCGCCGCCGAGGCCGGAGTTGACGATTTCATGGCCCAGGCCACGCCTGAGGACAAGCTGCGCCGCATTCGCGAGGAGCAGGCCGCCGGACATCTCGTCGCCATGACCGGCGACGGCACCAACGATGCGCCGGCCCTCGCCCAGGCCGATGTCGGCGTTGCCATGAACACCGGCACCCAGGCCGCCCGCGAGGCCGGCAACATGGTCGATCTCGACAGCAACCCGACGAAGCTCATCGAGATCGTCGAGATCGGAAAACAGCTCCTCATGACCCGCGGCTCTCTAACAACCTTCTCGATCGCCAACGACGTCGCGAAGTACTTCG
>JAIXVN010000559.1 GCA_027483005.1 Verrucomicrobiaceae bacterium | reverse complement strand
TGCACCGCTCCTGTGTCCTGGGTCCACGAGGATAGATCCGTCGAATACCAGACCGTGTGGTTCAGACCGGTGAGCGACTGCTTGCGGCGGATGTAGCTGAACGTGCCTGTGTCCCTGTTCAGCGGGATGGCGATGGGATTCACCGACGATCCGCTGTTCGGAATGAGGCCAAAGGCGTATTCTTCACCGTTGGTCAGGCCGTCATGGTCGTCGTCACCGGAGTTGCCCCCTGTGAGCCCAAACGAGCTGGCCCAGGTGTCGAAGTCGGTCGCGGACACGGTGTAAGTGAGGTTGCCATCGGCTTCGGTGAAGACCCACTTGGCTCCTGTTCCCGGCCGTTCCCAGACACCCGGGGAGACTTCGGCGAAGGAACCGAGGGTGGTGGTGGTGACGGCGGCTGGATTGAGTGTTGGAACCGGGCCGGTGAAGCTGGCCAGGTTGAAGAGGTTCCAGGAGTTTCCGATGCTCGCGGCTGCGGCAGTCAGATCGAGACTGACGGTGCCGAGGAAGGAGAATGCGGCCGTGGCGGATCCGGAAACAGAGTTGGAGGAGCCGTTCGCGACTGGCCTGAAACGCAGGCTGCCCGTGGAGGAAATCTGGAGGGTTCCGTCGTTGACGACCGTGTTGCCATCATAGGAATTGATTCCGGAGAGCACCATGGTGCCTGCACCGGATTTCGTGAGTCCGGAAGCGGAGAGCCATGGAGCTTCCGGCCATTGGTCGGAGAGGTTGCCGGTAACGGCCAGATCGGCGCCGGAGGCGCCATCGGTGACGTTGAAGGTGTGACTGGCTCCAGAATCGGAGCGAAGAACAAGGTTTCCACCGATGGTGTTGGTGCTGTCACCGTAACTGGAGAATGCAAGCAAGCCATCGCCGTTCCACTGCCACGAACCACTGAGCGTGCCCCCATTGTCGAGGGTCGCGGTCATGAAGGGACCGAAGCCGAGGTGGGAGCCCGAGACCGCAATGATGGTGCCACCGTCGACGACGATCGATGTCACCGGATTGTTGTAGAACCCGAAACCCGTGCCATCCCCATTGGTGAAGGATAGTGTGGCACCTGCGCTGACGATTACGGAACCGTGGATCTGCGCGTTTCCTCCAGTGGCACCGGAAAGCTCAAGAGTTCCTCCTGTGACCGTAGTGCCGCCGACGTAACCCTTCGACCCGGTGAGCTTGAGCGTGCCTGAACCGGTCTTTTCCAGCCCCCAGGTGCCACCGATGTTGGTGGCCAGAGTAGCAGTGGCACCCGAAGCGACATCGACCACCGGCTGCGTCAGGGCGGAATTGTCGAGAGTAAGCACATCGGTGCCTGAAAGTGTTGCGTTCGCCCCGGTGAAAGCGAGGGCTCCGATGAAGCGGTTGCCGTCCACGGTCACGGTGACGGGCGCTCCGGGATTGAAGGTCGCCGTGTTGTCGGTGCCATTCGCGACGGTCGAGGATTGCCAGTTCGCAGAATCGCTCCAGTTCCCGTCCGTGGAGGAAATCCATGTGCCACTGGCCTGCGGTCCGGGAGCGCCAACCACCAATGTGCCTGAGCCCTCGAAGTAGCTTCCATAGGTGGGATCGGAGGCGTTGTAGGAACCGCTGGGCACCGTGACGCCGTCAATCACAAGACTTCCAACGACATCGTTGCCCACGTAGTTCAGACTGACCTTGGACCCAAATCCAAGGATGACCGGGGAGGAGTCGGATAGAGTGGCGGAGTTCAACTTGAGGAGTCCACTGTTGACCCTTGTTGCACCGGTGTAGGAGTTGGAGCCGGACAGCTCCATCGTGCCTGGTCCGTTCTTGGTGATCCCCACGCTGCCGCTTTCTGTGATGGCGGCGCTGACACGCAGGTCGGTGGCGGCCGATCCATCCTCCACATTGAAGACTGCGCCGGTGTAGCTGCCATCGTTCCGGAGGTTGATGCGCCCGCTGATCGAGGCGGTGCTGGATGAAGCGGCAGTGTTCACCGTCGATTGGTTCCACTCGATCCGGTAGCCGGCCTGGCTGCTCGTGCCGCCATTCACCCGGAGTTCGCCGCCCGTCATGTTGACCGTGGCTCCCCAAAGATGCGTCATCATGTTCTGCGAACTGACGAGACCGCCGTTGATGTTCAGGGTGTCGAGCTTGTTTCCGCCGTTGAAGCCGAAGCCAGTGCCGTCGCCACCGGTGTAGCGGAGTTCCGCACCGCTGTTGACCGTGACAATGCCACGGATGTAGCTGTTTCCAGCGCTCGATCCGGCGATTTCCAGAATGCCTCCGTTGACCGTGGTTCCTCCCGCATAGCCGTTGTTGGTGGAGAGGGTCAAGGTTCCTGCGCCGGTTTTGGTGAGTGAACCGGACTGACCGTAAAAATTCCCGAGGGTCATCGTGATTCCGATGTCGTGACCATTGGAGTCGATGATCGCCCCGTCGTTGCCGAGCCAGAGGTTGTTGGCGACAGCCCAGTCATACTCGGGGCTGACGGCCCGGGTGATGAAGCTGGGATTGGACCGGGAGGCGATGAGGGTGCTACCGTTGAGGATGGAGTCGCCTTGTTCGATGGTTTGCTTGCCATCATTGATCGATCCGGCCCAGTTCGGGCTGTCGTGAACGAGCAGACCTCCGGTTGTTAGAGTGCCGCCATTGAGTGAAACTCCGCTGACATCGACACTGAGGTTGCCGGAGATGGCCAGCGATGCCCCGCTGTTGAGGATCACCCGGTTCCACGCCAGCGGCAGATTGAGACTGTCGAACGAGTAGATCGCTCCAGCGGCGAACGTGACGGGGCCGCTGATGGTCCCATTGTTGTAGGCCTGCGTGTCGGTGTAGGTGCCCGAACCAAGGGTGACATCGGCAGCTTCGACGATCGCGGGCGATGCGGCCATGATTGTGGCGAATGAGACGATCCTTGGGAATGGATTCTTTTGGGCTTTCATGTGGGTTTTGATGATTCGGGTAGCCGTTTCCTGGAGAACTCGAGGGCTTTGCCTGCAGTGGCCGAGATCCAGTGAAGTCCATGGCCGTGAAGTGTAACTTTCTCGAAACATGCCGCGAGAATCGATTTGTCACCTGATCAGGTGAATCCCGAGAGATCGCGGCAGCCGAAATGGACGGGAGTGCGGTCCAGAGGGGGATCCCTCCATGCGATTCAGGATGGCATCGCGGGGCGGAAATGAGTCAGCGCAGCAGTCCAAGCGCGACCGCCCTCATGGCAAGGCTGGTTCGATCGTGCACGTCGAGCTTGGCCATGATTCGGGTGAGGTGGGTCTTCACGGTGTTTTCCGAGAGGCCGAGTTCGACGCCAATCTGCTTGTTGGCAAATCCTTCGGCGACAAGTCGAAGGACTTCGATCTCGCGCTGGCTGAGAGAGTTGGTGGCGGCGCGTGCGGAAAGTCGGCGGGCGAGCTCAGGCTCGAGGAATTGCTGGCCGGAGGCCACGCTGCGGATCGCGCGGATGATGACATCCTGATTCTGGGACTTCGAGACATAGCCCGATGCTCCGGCCTCGATGGCCCGATGGATGTCTTCGGCGGACTCATTGATCGAAACCATGATGATTTTCGCATCGGGGTGTTTACCCACGATGGCCTTCGTCGCCTCAACCCCATGGAGGTCGGGCAGCATGCCATCCATGACGGTCACGTCCGGCATCAGCTCGTCATAAAGGGTCATCGCATCCTTCGCTGTGGAAGCCTCTCCCACGATCGCGATGTCCTCTTCATCCGCCATGAGTGCGGCCATGCCCATTCGGATCATCACATGGTCGTCGACGATGAGCAGTCGGATGGGGATTCTCATGATGAACGAAGCGGGAGCCTGATGTGAACCGTGCAGCCTTGGCCTGTTTGGGAAACGACTGCGATTTCAGCACCGATTCTGGATGCACGTTCCCGCATTCCGATCAATCCAAAATGAGGCGGCTCAGGCAGATGATCGAGTCCGGCGTCGAATCCACATCCATCATCGCGGATGGAGAGCGCATACTGATCTGCCGACATCTCGAGCGAGATGACGATTTTTGAGGCACAAGCGTGCTTGAGGGCGTTGGCCAGCGCCTCCTGAACCATCCGCAGCAGCTGGTAGGTCACCGCAGAAGGGAGGTGCGCGCGGGATCCGTTGATCCTGGTGGAAACGACTGGGCCTCCATCGATCGCGGCGGAGGCGGCCAGGCTCTCGACTGCGGCGGCAAAGCCATGATTTTCAAGAATCCGGTTGCGAAGGTCCCATACGGATCTCCGAGCCTCCTCGCGGGAGTGATGAAGCATTTTGGTGGCGAGGGTCAGCCGGTTCCTGAAATCGGTGACCTGGGCCTGAGGGGATTTGGCGAGGCTCTCGAGCTGCATCGCAACACCAGTGAGCTGCTGTTCCAGCGTGTCATGGAGGTCTCTGGCCATGCGCTCCCGTTCACTGGCGATGGCATTGGTCTCAAGCTCCCTTCCGATGACCCTGACATGAAGTTTCACCTGTCGGCGCAAAACGGCCACAAAGCCGAAGGCAATGAGGGCGGCGATGCCCGTCCACAGAAGGGCGATGCTCAGCCTCCGCGTGGTCCACCACGGAGTTGTGCGGGTGATCCTCACATCGTTGGTTGAGGCTAGCCAGAGATGGAAGCCAACTGGATCATAAAGGCCGAGGGGATCAGGGCGCCCCCTGAAGATCAGCTCACACGTGCCGGTGAGCTCCATTTCGGCCCCAGGTTGCCAGCTGTCGGACTGCTTTTCGTTCAACACGGTTTCCGGCGGCAGATTGGCAGGAAAGAGGATGTTGTCGGTCTCCAGCCACACCGCCACCGGAGCCATCGGGGACGAGCGGTCAATCCTGCGGATGATGCCGTGCAGGGTGACGATGTGTCCGCTTAGATCGGAGGAAGCGGGATGGGGCTGTGCCCGCCAGCTTGCGGATTTCAACAGGTCCGTCGCCGTCACTCGGCGCGGCTCCGGCCGCGGGGATTCTCCGGTTCTCCGAACAATGCCGTTCTTGAGTGCGGCGAGATGCTGGGAGATGTCGATGAATCCGGCGACCTCCACCCGAAAGCCCGGGCGCAGGCCGACGGCATCGGATGAGACCTTGATGCTCGTGCCGCCCTCCTGGAGAAAAAAGAACTCTCCCGGCCTTACAAAAGTGACGACACCAGAGGTCACCTTCCGGTGAAACAGGGTCACGTCAGGCGAGAATCCACGGAGATCATCGAGCGACACGCGCGGTGATTCGAACGGATCGGCTGGTGGAGGTTTGATGATGCGGATGCAGTCGTCGGTGGAGCTGATGATTTTTGGCAGCACCGCTTCCGAGCGGTTGTTGTGGTCCGGTGCCAACGCACCGGTCACACTGACCTTGGCGTCGACAAGTGGTGGAAGGCTCCGGCCGGAGCCTCCATGGAGGGCGAACAGGCAGTTGCCCCCCTGCGACATCAATGAACAAACGGTGCGGTCCTCCAGCACCTGGACATCCTGGATGACTCCCTCGATTTCGACATGCTGTCCATCCTCGCTCCCCGCGACGAGCTGTTCGGCTGAGATCCGGAGGGGTTTCGGCAACGTTCCGCTTCCCGTCTGTCGGATGAGGGTTGGGAGGATTTGCCGGGCGTAGGTTCCCGGGTCCGTCACACCCTCGACATCGACAGTCATGCCGACCCGGAGATCTGCCAGATCTGAGGGCTCCCGCAGCAGCCCACGGAGTTTGGAATTTCGTCCGCTGACCCAGATGCCGCATGAGCCGTCGTGAATGAAGAATTCATCGTTCGCGGCGTAGATGCAGGTTCCTGAGAGCTTCGCAGGGAGCGCCTCTGCGGCTTCTTCGCGGGAGAGTTTCCTGATTTCATCGATGCTCTTGATCGGCACGAGTGTTCCGGGCTCTTTTCCGTCCAGACAACTCGCAAGTGGGAGCCACGCTAAAAGCACCCCGAGCCAGATCAACTTTCTAGTTTTGCAGGATTCCATTAAAGTTGCTCAGCAAGGCATTCAGGAGGATAACGGCAGCGTCGCGGGCTTCCGATGAGGCGTTTTGCGTCCGGACCGCCTGTACCAACTCTACCCCGTAGCTCAAAGTCTTTTCACGAGGAGGCATTCCGGCAAACCTGGCGTTCTGATCCGTTGAGTTCGATCAGGATGTGCGCCAAGATGCGTCTCACGTGTTTAACCTGCGGTTCAGGCCGATTGGCGGGGCACGCAGCGCTCGAACGCTGCTTCGCGGTGCTTGGATTGATCCAAGTCCACGCTCGTGATCCGGTTTTCCCTTCTTCTCTTTGTGCGAGGCGATTCAACTTTTGGGAGGCAATTCGGCACCTTCCCAACAACGTGCACGCTTGGATGAACCGCGGGGCTGCTACCCTGTCCCGAAAGGGGAGCGAATCTTGAGGATAGAGGGCGTCTTTTGATGGCAGCAGGACTTTGCAACCTGAATCCCCAAACACAGACTACCAAACTCAACAGAAAACGCGAAGTTCATGAGAGTTCCGGAACGCTTCGGATTCCTCCACCAGGTCGCTTCGAACATGGGGAGGGGGCGTCTTCTGCCGGGCTTTTCGTGGGCCTTGTTGGCTTTTCATTTTACGTTGTTGGTTGAACGCTCCGTGTTCGCCTTGCTGTCATGATGGGCGATGCCGCACCAGACCGCTCGTGAAGAGCAAACGCATGCATTCATCAGCGAAGACGAGTTACCGCAGCACCCGCCCAGCAAGTTGATTTGAGAACGGCCCGCGCTTCCGGGAACCGCATGGAGCGAAGGGAATGAATGGGGAAACGCCGAGCACCTTGATGCACAGACCACCGAATCGAAAGCAGGGAAAATCACCACGATCCGCTGTTGCCGAAGGGATGGGGGAAGTACGAGGACTGGGACTCGAACCCAGGACCAATTGGTTAAAAGCCAACTGCTCTACCGACTGAGCTATCCTCGCATGGATGAACCGCGACTGGCGGGCGCCGAAGTAGGAGCCGGGGGCAGGTTTTGCAAGATCATTTTCTCGGGGCGCCGGTTCGGATCCATTCCAAGGCATCGCAAAGTGTGACGCGTGGCCGATCCAGCAGGAAGGCACGGATCCCCACATTCTCGGCCCCCGCCAGATCCGCCGTCGCGGAATCGCCGATGTGAACGACTTCCGAGGGCCAGAGGCCCAGGTGGTCCAGCGCGTGATGGAAGATTCCTGAATCCGGTTTCCGCGAACAGGCATCGGCCGAGGTCACGATCGGGCAGAACCAGTCGGCCAGCCTTAAATCCATGAGAATCCGGTGCAGCCGATTGTCGAAATTCGACACCACCGCCAGTTCGAGCCCGGGCTCCTCCCGCAGGCTGCTCAAAACCGGTTCGACATCCGGAAACACCCGCCAGGCCGTGCCTTGGGCGTAGTGATCGAACAGGGAGTCGAAGAGCGCCCCAGATTCCGCCACATTCCGGGGCAGCCCGCAACGTTCGGCCGTTTCCCGAACCAGCCTCTGCCACCACGCCCGTTCTGCCGCATGGCCGTCGTCCTGCAGCGGGTAGTCCGGCGGCGGCGATGCTTTGAAGACCTCGCCGAAAGCCTGTCGGATCCGACCCTCCTCCACCTCGTGCCCCGCAGCTGCGAAATGGCGGGCGTAAACGGTGGCGACGGGTTCCGCGGGCTCGATCAAGGTGCCTGCGGCGTCGAGGAGGATGGCTCGGGGTGGGCTCATGGAGATCAGGGCGCTTTCAGAGAACGCGGATCGGTCTTCCCCGCCAAGTCCAGATTCCACTTGCAAGTCAAGGATTTCCGGGATACGCGGAGCGCCGCACAAGCTTCTAGCGCAAGATGGGAGTGGGTCTAACACCCACTCTTTTGCGTCTATGGATCTCTCAAGCGCCGATTTTAGCCAACGCCCGCCATGACCAACGACATCGTCGCCCTCATCGACTACTACGAGAAGGAAAAAGGCATCGACCGGGACAAGGTCGTTGCCGCCCTCGAATACGCCTTCATTTCCGCCTATCGGAAGATGGTCCCCGGAGCTGACGCCATCGAGACCCTGCGCGCCGCCGTTGATACCAAGAAAGGTGAAACCAAGATCTGGGCCAGCCTCACGGTGGTGGCGGATGAGGACTACAGCGACAAGTTCAACGAGGTCCCGCTTTCCACCGCCTCGAAAAAGAACGCCTCCGCCGAGGTGGGTGACATCCAGGAATTCAACGTCACCCCGAAGGACTTCGGGCGCATCGCCGTGCAGACCGCCAAGCAGACGATGATGCAGCGTCTCCGCCAGGCCGAGAAGGAGATGATCTATGAGGAGTTCAAGGATCGCGCCGGGGATGTCGTTTCCGGAACCGTCCGCCGCTTCGAGCGCAACGACGTGATGATCGACCTTGGCAAGTTCGAGGGCATCATGCCGAACCGCGAGCGCGTTCAGGGCGAGGAGTATAACATCGGCGACCGCATCCGCGCCTACGTTCTCGCCGTCGAGAACGAAGGCCGTGGCCCCGAGATCATCCTTTCCCGCAGCCACCCGAACTTCGTCCGCCGTCTTTTCGAGGCCGAGGTGAATGAAATTTCCGACCGCACCGTGGAAATCCGTGGTGTCGCCCGCGAGGCCGGTTTCCGCACCAAGATCGCCGTCTGGAGCAACGACCCCAAGGTCGATCCCGTCGGGGCCTGTGTCGGCCTCCGTGGCGCGCGGGTGAAGAACATCGTCCGCGAGCTCAACAACGAGAAGGTGGACATCATTCGTTGGAGCGAGGACCCGCGCGAATTCGTCAAGGAAGCCCTCAAGCCCGCCGAGATCCGCTCGATCACCGTCGATGAGCCCGCCAAGGTGGTCAATGTCACGGTCGACGAAATCGATCTCAGCAAGGCGATCGGCCGCAAGGGCCAGAACGCCCGCCTCACCTCCCGCCTGATGGGCTGGGACGTGCAGGTCCGCAAGGACGAGTCGAAGGAAGAGCAGCTCAAGGCCAAGATCGGCGGTGCGGCCCACACCCTCGGCGAACAGCTCGGATTGACCGATGCCCTTGCCGAAAAACTCACTTTCGCCGGTGGTGCCTCCGCCGAGCTTGTCGTCGACATGCCCGCAGATTACATTGCCGGTGCCCTCGGCATCAGCGATGAAGAAGCCGAAGCCATTCTCGAAAAGGCCCGCGCCCTCGTTGACTCCGACGCCTGATTTTCCTCCCAGCCTTTATTCCCTCGCAACCAGTAGCAACGTTTGATGCCCAAAGACAGCGACAAGACTCCCGAAAAGCCGAAGGTTCTCGATCTGATCGAGGACAAGAAGAAGCCATCGCGCCGTGAACGCCAGCGCGTCGAGGCCTCGACGGTGAAAACGGTGGACGATGCCAAACGGGAAGCTCTGGATCTTTTTGCCGAGGAGAAGAAGCCGAAGGTCCGCAAGACCGCCCAGCCCGGAAAGTCGGTCCTGCCGACGATCTCGAAGCTGCGCGACGAGGAAACCGCAGTCGAAGCCAAGGTTGTGGCCGCCGCCGCTGCGGCCGCCCCTCCGCCGCCGGTCGCCCCTGTGGTGGAGGAGATCGTCGAGGATCCCGATGATCCAAAGCTCGTCATCATCAAGCCGCCGATTCTTCTCACCGAACTCGCCACCCGTCTCGGCCTGAAGCCGTTCCAGGTGATGGCGGACCTGATCAAGCTCTCGGTCTTCGTCAACCAGAACCAGCCGATCGAGCCCGAAGTCGCCGCCAAGGTCTGCGAGGTTCACGGCTTCCGCTTTGCCCGCGAAAAACGCGAAAAGGGCGGCGGTGTCCACAAGGTCGAGGAAGTCATCAAGGAGCCGGAAGTCGTCAAGGAGGAGCCGGAAGACCAGCTCAAGACCCGCCCGCCGATCATCACGATCATGGGCCATGTCGATCACGGCAAGACCACCCTCCTCGACAAGCTCCGCAACTCGAAGATCGCCGCCGGGGAAGCCGGTGGCATCACCCAGCACATCGGGGCCTATCAGGTGGAGCACAACAAGCACCTGATCACCTTCCTCGACACGCCGGGTCACGCGATTTTCTCCGACATGCGCGCCCGCGGTGCTGACATCACGGACATCGTGGTGCTCGTCGTCGCCGCCGATGACGGCCTGATGCCCCAGACCCTGGAGGCCATCAAGCACGCCAAGGCCTCGAAAAAGACCATCATCGTCGCCATCAACAAGTGTGACCTGCCCGCCGCCAACCCGATGCGGGTGAAGACCCAGCTCGCCGAGCAGGGGCTTCAGACCACGGACTTCGGTGGAGATACCGAGTTCGCGGAAGTCTCCGCGCTTACCGGAATGGGCATCGATGACCTGCTCGAACTCATGGCCCTCCAGGCCGAGGTGCTCGAGCTGAAGTCAAACCCCAAGGGCACCGCCCGCGCAGCGGTGATCGAGGCCCGCATCGTTCAGGGCCGTGGCGTCACCGCCACCGTCATCGTCGAGTCCGGCACCCTCAAGATCGGCTCACCCTTCATCTGCGGTCCGTTCGCCGGCAAGGTCCGTGGCATGCTCAATGACCGTGGCGAAGCCGTGAAAGCCGCACCTCCGGGCATGCCGGTGGAAGTCATCGGCTTCGACGAACTTCCAAACGTGGGCGACCATCTCACCGAGATGAAGAGCGAGCGCGAGGCCAAGTCCCTCTCCGCCGAACGCCAGGAGGAACAGCGTCTCGCCCGTCTCGTCCCGCAGCACCGCACCCGCATGGAGGACCTCTTCACGATGGTCCACGAAGGCGCGGGAAAGGCCCAGCTCAAGCTGATCCTGAAATGCGATGTCCAGGGCTCGGTCGAGGCGATCAAGAAGGCCGTCCTTGCGATCGAGTCGAAGAAGGTCGAATGCCTTTTCATCACCGCCGGTGCCGGTCCGATCAGCGAGTCCGACATCCAGTATGCGGCTTCCACCGATGCCATCGTTCTGGGCTTCAACGTGAAGGTCGAGACCAAGGCCGTGAAGGCCGCCAAGTCCGAGGACGTTCAGATCAAGCTCTACTCGATCGTTTACGAACTCATCGATCAGGTGCGCGATGCCATGCTCGGTCTGCTCGATCCGCTCACCCGTGAGAAGATCATCGGTCACGCCGAGGTTCGCAAGGTGTTCAAGCTTTCCAAGGGCAAGTCCGCAGGCTCCTACGTCACCGACGGCCGTGTCCACCGCAAGGCGCACGCCCGCGTCATGCGCGGCAAGATCCCGGTGTTCGATGGCAAGATGTCCACCCTCCGCCGCTTCCAGGACGAGGTCGAGGAGGTCAAGATCGGTTACGAATGCGGCATCCGCCTCGGCGACTTCAGCGACTACCAGGAAGGCGACATCATCGAGTGCTACACCCTCGAAAAGATCCCGCAGACGCTCTGAGCCGCTGCGCGGAAATCCGAAATTCGAAATCTGAAATACGAAACGAAGAGCACGCCTTCGTCTTCCTCCTCTTCGTTTCGAATTTAGAAATTAGAATTTAGAATTTTCTTCCCTCTCATGTCCAAGCGCCTTGACCGTGTGAATGAACTGCTCCGCCGCGAAATCAGCGCGGTGGTGCAGAAGGATTACGAATGGCACGGCAAGCTCGTGACCGTGAACGACATCGAGACCACCCAGGACCTCAAGGAGGCCAAGGTCTGGATCAGCGTTCTCGGCGGCAGCGCGGCGGGAGTGATCGAGAAGCTCAATCACGACCACGGTGCGATCCAATCCAAGATCATGAAGCGGATCGTCCTGAAATCCACGCCGGTGCTCAGCTTCCGCTACGACAGTTCCGCCGAGCGCGGGGTGGGGGTCATCAACCTGCTTCAGGAAGTGGACAAGCTGCCGAAGGCCCCGGAGATCGACGAGGAACCCGGCTGAGCAGGGGATGGCGCCCTAGTGTCATCATCGTCTTGGAATCCGCGCCGAACTACTAGTGCTCTCGTAGGTTTCAAGCGGCGGGTGAGGGGTGTGGAAGTTTGTCAGGGGCAGTCCCCCCGTGAACAAGGTCTGCTGCGGGCGGGCCACCCACGCCCCTCCAATGAAGTTGAGATCCTCCATCTCCATTCCTTCCTTTTCCCCCGAGAGATGTCGGCTAGGATGCCGACCATGAGAATCCTGCTCATCCTTTTGTTCGCCACGTTGGCCCTCCAAGCGAACCCGGATCTCTTCCGCGATCGCTGCTGATCCCGCCACGCCCCATCTCGCCAAACTCCCGCCCGGAACCTGGCGCGATCGTTTCGAGTCCGTTTCCTTCCAAGCCGACGAGATCGCCCAGCCTCTCGCCGCCGTCCCCGCCGAGAAGGAGAACACCAGGCCCTCCCTTGAGATCCAGCGCGAGGGGACCGATGCCGCCATCACCCTCCGCCACACCAATCTCAGCTCCGCGAAGATCCGTCTCTATCAGATCGATCTCGAAGTCCTGTTCTCGAAGGATCCCTTCCTGAAGCAAGGTGCCGGATCGGCCCTTCCACCCATCGCGCCGAACCTTGTGGTCGATATTCCCTTCGAGAAGGGCAGCGCCTCCACCACCTACCCGCTGCCGCCGAATTTCCGCCAGGGCAACCTCCTCATCGCGGCTGAATCCGAGGACACCAAGAGCCTCAAGATCCTCGACTCCCGGCACTTGGAAACCCGCATCAACCCCACGGATCGCAGCATCCAGATCATCGACCCCGCCGCCAAGGCCCCGCTTCCCGGCACCTACCTCAAGGTCTATGCCGAGTCCCGCGATGGCACCGTCACCTTCTACAAGGACGGCTACACCGACCTGCGCGGCAAGTTCGACTACCTCTCGCACACGGCCATCGATCCTTCGACCATCCGACGCATCGCGATCCTCGTCAGCCATCCGGAAAAGGGTTCGCTCACCCGCATCATCAACCGCTGAGCCGCACTCAAAGGCTTCAGACTTGGGAGCGAGATGAAGAGCCACGAAAGTCACGGAAAGCACGAAGTAAGAAGCCGGAGTGATGATTTCCGCGCTCACCTGATGAATGAGTCCGATGTGGTTGGTGAACAGGCTGAATGTCGTGAGGTTGTGTGGACTTTGAGCCGTCTTCGGAAACCAATTCCGACCTCCAAGAGGAAAACATTAGTAAATTGGGCAACATTGTATTTTTTCGGTTGACGGGTCGGGGAACCAGAGATATTCCTTCGTTCAGTTGATTGTGACTGGGTCTGCAGCCTATCGGCTCCAGAGTCTCCAATCCGATCCTACCTCTAGTCCAAGTGAACGCTCCGACCCACCAGATGCCGCCTGCCAGCCCGATTCAC
>JAIXVN010000360.1 GCA_027483005.1 Verrucomicrobiaceae bacterium | reverse complement strand
ATATCAGGATTGAGGCTGATGCGATTTCGATCCGCCCGACGGGAAGTCAAGCAGCTCCCGTCGGGTGATGAAGGGCCAAGGCTCCTGCGTCAGAAGCGCCGGGTCACGGAGAGACGGACGGTTCTTGGCTCGGCAGGGTGGAAATGAACGTCGCCCACGGGGGCCACCTCGCCGGGGAGCTGGGACTCGTAGTAGTATTCGATGTCGTTGTCCTTCCGCCCAAGAATGTTCAGGCAATCGACGGCGACTTCCCAATCATTCTTCCTGTAGCCAATGCGGCCATTGACCTGGAAGCTGGCCCGGGATTCCACGCTTCCATCCTCGATCAAGGGACGCGGTGCGAAGTAGCGGCCACGCAGACTGCCGAAAAGGCCCTCCTTTTTTCCAAGGGTGATCCCTGCATTCACGGTGATGGGCACGGCTCCGGGGATCTCATCGGCAGATCCGACTCCGATCAACTTGCCCTCGGCAAGGGTCAGTTCGTTGTCGATGAACAGCCAGTCGGTTGGACGCCAGTAGGTGGACCACTCCACCCCGAAACGCTCCGTCGCCGGTCCGGGTTCGGAGGTTCCCGCGTCTCCGACGTAGATCAGCTCGGAGTCGCTGTGCAGATAGAACAGGGCGAGCGTGCTGACCACGTTCGGCAAGGCTTCCGTGCGAACTCCGAGTTCGTATCCATAAGTGCGGACCAGCGGATCGACCGATTGCGTTGGCAGTGCGGTGACGGGATCGATGCTGATGGTCACCCCACGAGCGTCGTTGCTGTGAAAGCCCATTCCGGCATTGGCATAGAGTTCGGTTTCTTTCCACGGACCGAAGATCATGCTCAGCTTCGGACTGACGATGCCGGCGGTCTTGTCGCCGGAGTTCGCGGGGTTGTCGCTGTCCACGTCGAAATGGAATCCGTCGGCCCGCAGGCCGGGCTGGATGCGGAACCAGTCGTTCACATGATAGTCGCCCGTGGCATAGAGGCCAACATTGCCCTCATACACATCATCGACACGAACGGTGTTGAGGCGGCGGCGGTTGCGGGTGTTGTAGAGTCCGACTCCATTGATGAAGTCATGTCTCGTCTGAAGTCCCAGCGTGAGCGAGTCCTTCTGGCCGAAGTTCCATTGGCGACGAATCTCACCACCGGCGAACACACGGCCGTCCTGCTGCTCGAACTGATCGCCATTGATCGGATCGTTGAGGAAGTAGGTGAAGTTTGAGAACAGATCGAGATCATACGATCCGATATAGAAATCGGCATGGGTTTGGCCATCGGTGTTTTCATGATCCCAGGCTCCCATCAGGCTGTAGCGGCTGGATTCCCCATTGACGGAGTTGTCGATGTTTCCGAGACGGCCGATCAAGCCACTGTCGACGGCTCGGCGCGGAACCTGGTCGGTGGAGTCCCACCGGCCATCGTACCCCATCGCGGTGAGGCTGAACTTGTCCGGACCGGATTCCTTGAAATACTTGAGGAAGCCGTTGATCCGCTCGGAGTTTCCTTCGCGATTCCAGGGTCCGTCGTAGTAGTTGTATTCGAGTGCATAGGTCAGGCCGGATTTCTGTTTGTCATCCGAGAGGTCGATCGTGTCGGCCAGCAGTCCGCGGAGGTAATTGTTCTCCCCGTAGCCAAAAGTGGCGATGCCCTGCGGGAGGGCGTCGAAGAAGTTGAACTTCGCCGCACCTGCCGTGCTGAGGTCACCGAGCTGGCCGAAGAACGGGCCTTTCCAGTAGTCGAGTTTTTCGACGAGTTCGGGGATGATCGGATTGAGGTCGGCGTAGCCCTGGCCGTGGGCGTGGGTGACGAAGTTGACCGGCTGGCCATCCATTGAAATGGAGAAGTCGGTGCCGTGATCGAGGTTGAAGCCACGAACGAAGTACTGGTTCGCTTTTCCGTCGCCCGAGTGCTGGGTGATGATCACACCGGGGACGAGTTCGAGGAGTTCGCCACGCCTCAAGAAGGGACGTTCGGCAAGTTCCTCGAAGCTGGCCTGGCCTTTCGAGGCGGTGCCTGCGGTGCCGACCAGGCTTTCGGATTTTCCGGTGACGATGAGCGGTTCGAGTTCATCAGGGGAGGTCTGCGCGTGGGCAGATAGGGAGAGGAGAGGAAGGATGAGTGAAAGTGGTTTCATGGAGGGAAAGATGGGAATGTGATTGTGCAAACCGTGGGAAGGTCCGATGCGGAAAGGCCCGCACGGCACACGTTCGGATCAGGCGACGTGCCTGAAGCTCACCGGCCCTAACAGCCGGCACGGATCACCCCATCCTCGGGGGGGGCCCAGGTGGTGGCAGCGGCCACAACGGGGTCCAGCTTGGCTCCCCATCGCAACGCGGAACCGGCGTTGCGGGATGGATCCATGCCAGCCGCGTGTCCTGCCAATCGATGCAGGGCATTTCCATTTTCACGGGTTTGGCTTTCGGATCGGGAGAAGGTGCGGATGGCTTCGATTTCGCCATCTCGGGCGCTTCCGCGTCCAACAGGGCGGCCTGGAACTCCGGGCTGTGCCACGCGCGCGCGACCGCTTGGGCGATTCCGTGGCTGGGGGCTTCGCGCACCACCACCCGGCTCATGACGGAGACCTGAAACAGCACCAAAGGCCCGGCCACCAGCTGGAACAAGGCCAGCAGATAAAGGGAGCGGAGCTTGTGGCGGCCATTCATCGCGAATCGACGGTGGCGGAAGCCTGAGGCCGATGCAAGTCACCAGTGCTGTTGGTCAAGGCCTCAAATTAGTCTTGAATACTAAAATTAGCCAAGACTAAGTTCTGTCCATGCGAACCCTGCCACGAGTCCTCTGGGGCTGGCTGCTGATGCTCTCGTTTTCGGACGGGGAGGAGCTGTGCCCGCTGAGCACGGATCGTCCGGACACCATGGAAAGCCCGCAGGCGGTGGACGCAGGGCATTACCAGATCGAGGGGAAGATCTCGCTTTGGGAAAGGGATGGTTCGGCGCGGCCACTGACCTTGGGCCAACTGAACAGCAAGGTGGTCTCGAAAGAGACCGCCGGGCTTCAGTTGATCCCGCCCTTCTACCAGCAGGAGAAATGGGAGGCTCTCCTGAACACCGCAATGACCTGGCGGTTGGACGGAGGCGTGAGGCTTGGTCTAACAGATGCTTCTGCCGACATCGCACCTTATCTCGGAATGAGCACCAGGTATTGAAATGAACGGAGAACGAGCACAGAGGGGATTTGGAAAGGCGATCGCGATCCTTGGCGCATTCGGAATGCTTTGCCTTGCCGCGATCCTGGTCACCGGCTGCGGGGGCGGGAAATCCGCGCGGAAGTCAGGCAAACTGCGGGTGGTGACCACCTTCACGATCATCGCCGACATGGCCCGCGAGGTGGCGGGCGACAGGGCTGAGGTGGTGTCGATCACCCGACCGGGCGCGGAAATCCACGGCTACGAGCCGACCCCGAAGGACGTGGCCAAGGCCCAGCAGGCGGACCTGGTGTTGTGGAATGGGATGAACCTTGAGCTTTGGTTCGAGAAGTTCTTCGCCAACGTGCGGGACGTGCCGAGCGCGGTCCTGACCGAGGGCATCGAGCCGATGGGCATCACCGAAGGCCCCTACTCGGGAAAGCCGAACCCGCACACCTGGATGTCACCGGCGAACGCACGGGTCTATGTGGAAAACATCCGCAAGGCGCTGGTGAAGGCGGATCCGACGAACGAGGCCGACTACACCGCGAATGCGGCGGCTTATCAGGAAAAGCTACGGGCGCTCGAGGAGCCGGTCAAGGCCAAGCTCGCCCGCATCCCGGAAGGCCAGCGGTGGCTGGTGACCAGCGAGGGAGCCTTTCCCTATCTCTGCAAGAGTTATGATCTCAAGCCGCTCTATCTCTGGCCGATCAATGCCGATGCCCAGGGCACTCCGCAGCAGGTCCGACAGGTGATCGATGCGGTCCGTAGCCATCGCATTCCGGTGGTGTTTTCCGAAAGCACAGTGAGCGACAAGCCCGCGAAGCAGGTGGCCCAGGAAACCGGCGCGCGCTACGGCGGGGTCCT
>JAIXVN010000523.1 GCA_027483005.1 Verrucomicrobiaceae bacterium | reverse complement strand
TCGCCCTCGGGATGATAGCGGAGCCGCGGGTGCGAGGTTTCCAATGCCTGGGCCGCCAGAGTTCCTGCTCCCTGCAGGCCAAACGTAGCGGTCAACGCCAGCAACAAAGCGACCGTGTTGGCAGTTTGGCGTCGGTTCATGTGTGTATTCTTTTCCGGCATTCCTGCGATTTCACCTGTTAGTCGAACAATGCGTAGACTTTTTTCCCAAAGAGGGCGCTTGTTCCCTCCTTGGCGTGTGGTTCCGCCCTGTTCCAGGCATCATCGAATTCAGCGACCTTGTATTTCTTTTTCCCGATGTAGCTTGAGATCGCGTCGTTCGACCATGCAACCGAATCGCCCACGGCGCCTGTGAGCACCAGGTTCCACTGGGTGTCGTCCATCTTGAACAAGACGATCCGGCCGGAAATTGACAGTGGCAGTTCCTTGATCGGGGATGGGGAATCGCAGTAGAAGAAGTCACTGGTCTTGACCCATGTGATCACCTTGCCATCCCGCAATACGCGACGCTGATCGAGATCCGGCCCCGTGCAATAGAATCCATTGTGCGGCAATTGTTCACCTTTGTATCCAAACGTGTTTTCGCCGAAGTTCACGACTGTTTCAGATCCGTTGGCAAAGGTGGTCTTCTGCACCTGAAGATCATCCGTCAGAAACTCATGTGATGTCATTTGAACTCCGAATTTATCGCGCATTGATGGCACCGTGAGATAATAGGTTTCCAGATGTTCCGAGCTGTCGTTTTTCCAATCGAATTTGACCTCGCTCCAAAGCAAGGGCATCTCCCCATAAAGCAATGTGATACGGTCTTTCATCGTCTTGATCTCAGGTGCGACCTTCCAGAACCAACCTGCGCTGTCTCCCCAATACCAGGTCGTCGCCACACAGTCATGATAGACCAACTCCCAGAACGGGATGCGCTGGGTCGGCAAGCCGTATTTCAAGAATTCGGGACTGAAATCATCCCGTGAAACCGGAGGCCGCAGATGCCCCGCATTCCAACCACTGGTGTTTTTCCCGGGGATCCACCAATTCGATCCGCTCAAGCCGCCCTCGGTATAGTCCACCAAATCGGCACCCCAATCGTTGCCGTGTTCCGTGCCGATGACCAAGCCTTTCTGCAGGTAGTATTGAAAAACGTCACGCTTGTTTTTGAGATCGGTTTTGCGGTCGAAGGTGTGTTTCGGGTGATGATCCTCCATGAGGCCGCCCGCCATCATCACATCGATGAAATTGCCGTTCCGATTCGCATCGACGATGCGGCTCTGGCTGTAGGCCTTTGCCGCGTTGAGATACCTGGACGATGAACGCAGATAGTACTGTTTGACCAAATTCCCGTCAGGATCCTTCGTGGCCCACCCGGTCATCATTTCCCCGGTGGGCAGCATGAGACCGTTTTCCTGAATGTGATCCGACTGAAATCCAAGCGGGCCTTCGGAGATGTCTCCGTAACTGTCATAACCGAGCGTGATGTATCCCATGTCACTCCACTGCCGATTCTCTCCCCCCGGAAATTCAACGGCAAGAATCGCGCGTGTGAGGCCGAAATTGCGCCATTTCTTCAAGAACGCTGCATCACTTGCTTCCGCCCACAGGACCGCGCCACCCTTCAGGCGGTTGAGCACAGGCCGTTCTTTTGCCTTTTCGGTGAGCGTTTTGAGCATGCCGCGTTCCTTCTGATACCCACGATAGAGTTCCGCCATTTTCACGTACCCGCCTTTGTCGATGAACCGGTAGGTCGCGCGGCGGGGATAGCCGAATTTCCCCATGCTGCACTGCCAGACAGGCTCGGGCCAGATCAGGCCGTCTTTGCGCGAAAGCCTGACGTTCGCGTCGAGCGGACTTTCGATCTGCAGCATCATGGCATCGCCTTTTTCCCGGTCGAACAATCCGATCAGGGGCATGTTCATGCAGTTCGTGTTTCCATAAACGATCAGCATGGTTTCATTGTAACCGACACCCGAGTCATCCTGTTTCTTGAGGACGCCACTCGATCGATCACAAAAGGTCAGGTAGCCGGCCTTCATGTCGGAGGTGAACATTGGAGGCAGCCCAAGCGCCGTGAAAGGGGCGTTCATGTTCTCTGTGAGGACCTCGAACGAAACATTGGGTCCGTCGAGAGTGACGATCATCGAGTAGGTCTGGCCGGTCTGGGGCTCCTTGACGGAGATCCTTGCCTTCAGATCGTCCAGTCTTACGACCTCCGTGATGCTGTAAGGAGCGAACTTCGGCTGATCGATCGCGCCCCACTTGGTGACAACGGCATCACGGATACAGTGGCCCAAATCGGAGGTCCAGGTTCGTCTGGTGCGGGAATCCCGGATGACCAGGGTGTTGGATTTGCTGTCGGCATCAAACGAAAGGTCACTGTTGCGGAGGGACTGGCCGCACAGAACGGACGGGACGAGCAGGAAACCAACGATGAATGACCTCACCCTGGATTTCATTTCGATGCTGTTCATGAGGTTGCTTTTGCTTGGAAACGAGATTGGCCTGAAGAACTCATTCATCAGCGCCCCCCTGGATTGCCTCGCGCCAATACGCCGAGTATCCCGTATCCTGATGAGGATACCCACGCTTCGGAACCCTTGTCATGTGACGCAGATGCGTCACATGACAGAGGTTCCTCAATCAGTTGGGACGAAGCGACCGCTCGTTTCCGTCAGCTCACTGACCCGAATTCCCCCGCCGGGTCACTGTGATTCCGACTGGAAGGGAGAGATGAATTCCGGCTCCTCGCCTGCGATTCCGGTGAGTTTATCCCGCCGCGAGCATCCTACTTGAGGACCCGTCGCGCCAAAGCTCTGTGCTGGCCGCTGCCAACCACGTCAGCGACGGCGGCGCAGCATGCTGATTAAACCCAATCCACCGATCAAGGCCGCGACGTTGGCCTCGGGGACGGCCATGAGCGCGATGTCATTGCCACCGCTGAAGGTGTTTCCTGTTGAGTCAGCGGCATAGCTGATTTGCCAGTCGAAGCCGCCGTAGGAAGCGACCACGTCACCTTGTGCGTAGCCTGTGTAGGTGCCGGTGATGGCGTCGGTACCATCATTGAGCAAAATGAAGAGCTTGTCGCCCAAGGCATAGGACCCGGAGGAGAACAAGGCAACGAGACCTCCGCCGGTGATGTCCACGGTACCATTCACGCCGATTTGGTCATATTGCGAGCCAGCGGTGGTTCCAGTGACCTCCGCAGTGTACTGACCTGCCTGAGTGTAGTTTCCATTCACCGTTAGAATGCCAGGGCTGTTGCCAGGAGTCACAAAGGCACCGGAATTGACAGTCAGCGCGCCGACCATGCCACTGCCACCGAGGTAGGCGCCGGAGAATACGGTTGTAAGGGCGCTGGTTGAGATGCTGCCGTTGACGACCAACTTGCCTTGATTCACCGATGTTGTGCCGGTGTAGTTGCTGGTGGCTGAGATTGTCATGGAGCCGCTGCCGGACTTGATGAGGTCCCCATTCCCGCCGCCAGCCCAAACAGAGTTCGAGAGGGCACCGGTCATGTTCAGCGTGCTGCCAGACCCCACAGCGAAGCCACTGCCCATGCCCAACATCACATGGGATGCGATGGTCGAATCTGCGGAGCCGCCGACGGTTACTGCTTGATTGTCATAAAGCATGATGTTGCCCCAGAAGCCAGGGCTGGCGTCCCCGCGAGAGCTCACCGTGCCGCCATTGAGCGTCCAGCTCAGTGCCCGGCTGTTGCCATCGGACGTCGAAAAAGTGCCACCGTTGACCACAATATGATTACTTTCTTGCTGCCACGGACCGTCCGGCGCTTGTAGCGTACCGCTATTGACCGTAATGGAGCCAGTGTTACCAACGCCGTAAGAGGTGAGGGTGAGCGTGCCGCTACCGCTCTTGGTAATCGAC
Organism: Verrucomicrobiaceae bacterium; assembly: GCA_027483005.1. Taxonomy (GTDB): domain Bacteria; phylum Verrucomicrobiota; class Verrucomicrobiia; order Verrucomicrobiales; family Akkermansiaceae; genus Luteolibacter. The sequence continues at coordinate 2,847 of JAIXVN010000523.1, read as the reverse complement.
CCAGGGCCAGCGATAACAGCCAACGTTTGATCCGCCGAACTGCTGTGAACAAACGCTCCATAGTTGGTGATGGCGCCAGCGTAGGAGCCGCCACCCAGTGTTCCGGCTCCGGCAAGCTCCAGCGTGCCCGCGTTGATGAAGGTATCCAGAGTGTAGGTTGAAGCTCCCTCAATCACCAGGGTGCCTGCACCATTTTTGGTAAGGCCGGTGTGAAGTCCAAACCAGCCTGATTCAGCGACTCCGCCATTGGCCGTCAGCGTCCGACCTGCGCCGACATTGAAAGTCATGTCGCCCCACCCCTGCTGAACCTGCGCATTGAGGGTGAGATTGGCCCCGGCGGAGGACATGTCAACCAGACTGCCCCCCATGACGATCGGGCCGTTGTCGATCGTGATGTCATGCGTGAGGCCGCTGGTCAGGGTGATGCTACTGATTGCAACCCACCGGTTGAGGTTCACGGTTCCATCCACCACGCCGCTACCGAAGACGAACGGGGACCAACTGGAACAGGTATCGCCCTCGCTCACCCAGCTACCCCAGTTGCCTGGGGTGGTCACGTTGTGGTCACTGGCACTGCCGATCCAGAGTTGGTCAGCCGCCTGCGCGCCGTTGTTGATCAGGGCGAAGCAGGCAAAGACTACGACTGCGCCGTTTAGAGCGGCGGAACGGAATGGGTTGATTTTGGATTTCAAGATTCGGGCTTTCGAAGGGCGCTTTGAGTGGGGCTCGGATGGAAGCTTGAGAATCTCAAACTCCGGAGTCTTGTCATGTGACGCATTTGCGTCACACGACGGTTGGCCGGTCACTGGGGATCCTGTTGCAAGACATCAGGGTGCAGGAGTCACCACAAGGCGGGCAAATTTCGTCGGGGCCGAACCCTTTTGAACGGTGAGGGTGACGGTATCAGTGCCGACGCTTGGAGTATCCTTTTGGATGGTGACCCCTGGATTGTTGACCTGCGCGGTGCCGGGAACGGTATAGGTGTCCGGCCAGCTGCTCAGATCGGTGCCGACCTGGATGACCACCGCGGTCGTGCCGTCGACGGAGGCATTGTCACGCTGAAAGGTGAAGACCAGGTTGCCGCCATTGATGGAGATGGCAGGCAGTTTTGAGAGATCGTTGGTTTCCTTGGTGCCACCGATTACGAATTCCACTCCGTTGCTTACTCCATCGTCATCATAATCGTCACTGGGAGTACCGGTCGGCGCGTTTTCGGCCTTCCACGTAGCGTATCCAGCGGGTCCCGAGGTAACGCGAAGCGTCCCGCCGCCGGTGAACGCACCGGAAGCATGCGCGCTGGTGTAGTCCCCCGCGGACTGACGAACACCGTTGATGTACAAAGAGTCCACTGTATCGGTGCCGGTGAACGCAAGATCGAGTTTTGCACCTGCGCTCGCAGCAATGGAGACCGTGGACGATTCATTGTTGGAATTCACCTGTCCGAGCGAGAGCGTACCACCTGCGACAGTCGTGTCCCCGCTGTAGCTGTTAGCACCGGAGAGCGTCTGAGTGGCGGCGCCGCTTTTCACCAACGCGAGATCATCACCGGTTGTGCCGTTGATATCCCTTCCACCAATGGATGCGCCAGACGACTGGTTGGCGGCGGTGTTCAGGGTCAGGGTCACCACGGCGCCGCTGGTATTGACGACGCTGCGGGCACCCGCATCCAATCCCCCAAAGCCAATTGAGTCCGTGAGGCCCGCGATGGTCTGGTTGTTGCCATTCAAATCCAGAGCCCCAGGCATTCCAGAGGAGCCGTTGACAGAAACCAATGCCGTGGTGGGCAGTCGGTTGTCTCCACCGCTGAGCGTCACCTGCGGGGAGCCATTCCAATTGACAATCGCGAGATTGCCGGAGAAATCGCACGCGGCGGAAAGGACCATGAAGTTCTTGGCACCCGATAACGCCGCGAACGTGAGCCCCCCTGTCCCGTGCAAGGCATCGTCGAAGTTCAGGGTTGAATTGCCGCCTTCCGATACGATCAGAACGTCCCCCGAAAGGTTGATGGGGCCGGTGAACGTGAGGTTGTTTGGAACGGCTACGGACATGTGCCAATCGTAGGCACCACCAATCACGTTGATCGGCGTACTGATGGTTCCGCCGTTCGTGCCGGAATCGAAACGAAGGTGGCCTCCGGATCCGAATGCGCCGTTGACAGTGATTCCGCTCGTGCTGCCGACCGCTGCGACGCTGCCAAATGCGAGGTAACCGCCGTTGACGGTCGTCGCGCCAGAATAGGTGTTGTTGCCGGAGAGGGTCAGCGTTCCAGAGTTCTGGGTAAGGGTGCCAGAGCCGCTGATGGCACCAGACAGCGTTTGCGCTGCCGAACTGCCATAGACCATCGCCGCATTGTTGGTGATGTTGTAACTGTAGTTGCCACCGTTCAGTCGTCCGGCGCCGCCAAACGCAAGCGTGCCCGCACTGATGGTGGTATCGCAGTCGTAATCACTGGCCGTATTGGAGAGCGTGAGCGTGCCGTCACCGGTCTTGAACAAACCCGTCCGAGCCTCAATCCAATTGCCAGTGAGCCGTCCGGTTACATTCAATGTGCTGCCGGAGCCGACCGAGAAGGTGCCGTTCCCCGAAAACCCTATCCACGTTGAGATGGTCGAAACCTCCGCGCCTCCGGCGGTCAATGTGGAATTCGGGACCAATGAAATGTTGGGCCAGCCCGAGTCATTGACCCCGCTTGAGCTGATCGTTCCGCCATTGAGCGTCAGACCAGCGGTGTATGCACTTGGATCGGCGGGAAGCTGAAGAGTGGCCCCCGCGTTGACCGTGATCGGAGAATTGGCGATGCCATTCAATTGCCATGCGCCACTCGGCATGATGAGCGTGCCGCCGTTG
>JAIXVN010000499.1 GCA_027483005.1 Verrucomicrobiaceae bacterium | reverse complement strand
GCCACCCACATCGAAGCGCTCAGCCCCAGAAGTCCGAGGCCGAACAGGATCAATCCCCAAAGGACCCACTTCGGCTTCCATTTCGAGCGGTCGCTTTGTTCCAGCCGCTTTGACGCATCTTCCAGCTCATCATCCACCCCCACCTTCAGCTTCTCCCCAAGTTCCCAGCGGGCATGAACCTGCAGCTCAGGATTCCCCTCAAGCGGCTTGGTTGCCAGATCAAGAAAACGTTCGGAAGCATCGGACACCCAGCCTTTCTAGCAGGAAATCCAGTTCTGGCGAGCGTTCGAGCGATCCCCAAAATTGACAAAATGTTCAATCTGTGTATGCCTTCACCCATGAGCCGCTTGAGCATCGAAATCGATCCAGACCAGCACCGTCAGATCAAGACTCTGGCCACTTTCGCCGGGATGTCGCTAAAGGACTACATTCTCGCACGAACCCTTCCGACCAAGAGCGTCGAGTCGGACTCAACCGAAAAGCTCCTTTCATCTCCCAAGAACGCCAAACGTCTGCGTGCTTCCGTCAATACGCCAGCCTCCCAGCATGTCGTTTTCGAATCCCTCACGGATCTGAAAAATGCGCTTGGAGTTTAAGCCCCAGGCGTTCGAGGACTTGCAGTATTGGGTGCAACATCAGCCGAAGGTTGCGAAGCGCCTGCTGCGGATGATTGAGGAAACCTTGAAGGATCCGTTTGGCGGCATCGGCAAGCCGGAGCCATTAAAGAACGAACTTTCCGGCTGGTGGTCCAAGCGGATCGATGGCGAGCATTGGCTCATTTACAAAAAAGAAGGCGAGGCCTTGATCATTGCCCAAGCCCGAGGCCACTACGAGTAGCGGAAGCCGTCCAACTCCGCTTGCCTCCACACCCCTCCGGCGCTTTCCTCCCTTCGACGTGTCCGATCCCTCCCCCACCAAACTCGGAAAGCGGCTGAGCCTGTTCGGCGATCTGCCGACGCGTTTCCTGCGGTTCGGATTGAAGGTCGCGCCGTGGTTCATGGAGCCGGTGCTGATCGGCGCGTGGTCGTCGGTGTTTTTCCTGATCGCGAAATCCCAGCGTCGCGCCGTGCAGTCGAACCTGCGCGCACTCCATCCGACCTGGGGACCGCTGCGGGCCTTCGGCGGGGCCTGGTGCGTGTTCTGGAATTTCGCCTCCACCTACGTCGATGCCCTGCGCTGCGACACGGGGACGGGCGAGGTCGATTGGGCGATCGATGGCATCCCGGCCTTCGATGATCTGGCGCGCCGCAACGAAGGCTGCCTGATCCTCACCGCCCACATGGGCAATTACGACCTCGCTGCGCCGCTGTTTTCCTCGCGCTTCGGTCGGACGATCTACGCGGTGCGCGCCCCCGAGCGTCAGCCCGAGATGCAGGCGATCCGCGAGGAGGAGCTTCGGAAGAAGGAGGCCGAGAACCCGCAGTTCCGCGCGCTCTACAACACCAGCGACAACCACCTCGGGCTGGTCTTGGCGAAATTGCTATCGGAGGGAAACATCGTGGCGGTGCAGGGCGATCGGGTGGTCTTCGACGTTTCGCCGATGGACGTGGAGGTCGAGCCGGGTCTGATGATGAGACTTCCGAAAGGCCCGCTCTATCTCGCCCGTGCGACCGGAGTGACCTGCTTTCCGCTCTTCATCGTTCGCGATGGCTGGCGGCGTTATCGAGTCATGGTTTTCCCACCGCTGGAGCTGCCGGAGCGGAAACGTGGTGCGGACGACGAGGCCGCGAAGATCTGGGCCGGGGCGATCCTCAGGGTGATCCGGCCGAACTGGTCGCAGTGGTTCGTTTTCGAGCCGGTGCTGGAGCGTCTTTCCTCCAACCCCGCCTGACCATGCTTCCCGAAAAACCCTGCCAAACCTGCGGCCGCCGCATCGTCTGGCGGAAGGCTTGGGAACGTTCGTGGGACGAGGTGAAATATTGCTCGGACGCCTGCCGGAAACGAAAGCCGGGCAAGCAGGATCGCGCCCTCGAAGACTGCATCCTCGATCTGCTCCGCCAGCGGGCTCGAGACGCCACGATCTGCCCGAGCGAGGCCGCGCGGCGGGTGTTTCCCGAGACCTGGCAGGACCACATGGAAGCCGCCCGTCAGGCCGCGCGACGACTCGTCGCATCGGGAAAAATCGTGATCACGCAGCGCGGTCAGGTCGTCGATCCCTCCACCGCCAAGGGCCCGATCCGGCTGAGGCTGATTCCATGAGGGAAACGTGCCTTTCCTTTTCCTGCCATCCCTGTATCCTGCCCGCATGACTGGAAAAGCGGCCCTCCTTTTCTCACTCGCGCTGATCACCAGTGTCGCCCACGCGGCGGACCTGCCGCCGCCGTCCGCGCCGAGGTTGCCACTCTCGACCGTCTTCAAGGGCGAGACGAAATTCCAGGCAATCATCGCCAAGGCCGAACGCGAGAACTGGCGCAACCTGCCGCTGGGAGCGCGCACGATCCGGGTCGCGCGGGAACTCGTCGGCACGCCCTACACGAACTACACGCTGGAGGTGGACGACCGCATCGAGTCGCCCGTTGTCAATCTGAACGCGATGGATTGCTGGACCTACTACGAGAACTCCCTCGCGATCGCGCGGCTGCTCCGTTACAAGCCCGGCCCGTATCGTCCGGTGGATCTTTTGCAGATGATCGAGATCGAGCGCTACCGCAACGGCCAGTGCACCGGCAGCTACCTCAGCCGCATGCACCACCTCGAGGAGGTCTTCCACAACAACCAGCGTCGCGGCCTGGCGGAAAACATCACCACGCGTCTGCCGGGTGCCCAGCGCATGAGCCGCGAGATCCGGGAAATGACCGTGCAGTGGAAAAGCTACCGCTATCTGAAATCCGATCCCTCTCTCATCCCGGCGATGGGCCAGATCGAGGCCCAGGTTTCCCGGCTGCCGGTCTATCAGATTCCGAAGTCAAACGTCCGGGCGGTGGAGAACTACCTGGCCGATGGAGATGTTTGCGCCATCACGACCAACGAAACCGACGGCTACACTTCGCACGTCGGACTCATCGTGCGTTTGAATGGTCGCGCCTATTTCACCCACGCCACCTCCGACAAGGACAAGGGCCGCATGACGATCATCGACCGCCCGATCACCGACTATCTGAATCAAGGCTCCAAGCACGCCGGCATCATCATCTGTCGTCCGCGTGACCTCACTCCATCCTCGCTATGGCAGAAGAACGTGGTCGGCGGCACGACCAAGGGCGGCAACGGGTGAAACCTTGGACTGCGGTGGGAAACGCAGTGCCACACCGCTTTGGCATGCGGGTGGACGGTGATCCGACTGCCTGCTCGCCAATCGTCACCCGCATCCGACGTTCATCGGGTTCGGGAGCTTGAGACGAACGGAAAGCTTCCAGGAATCCGTGAATCGGACCCGCATTTGAAAGCGGCGTGGCGTTTCACTTCCCGCCGCACTCCAGGG
>JAIXVN010000601.1 GCA_027483005.1 Verrucomicrobiaceae bacterium | reverse complement strand
CTCTAACCTCTAACCTCTAACCTCTAACCTCTAACCTCTAACCTCTAACCTCTAACCTCTAACCTCTAACCTCTAACCTCTACCACCCACCCCCAATCGCCGTGACGAGTCTGACAGTGGCGGTGAGACGGCGCGCCTGGACGTCGAGGGCGTTGCGCTCGGCGCTGAGGGCCTGGGCCTGGGCGACGGCGAGATTGAGGAAGTTGGTGGTGCCGGCCTTGTATTCATTGAGGGCGATGCGTTCGCTTTCGCGCGAGGCCTTGACGGCGGCCTGCTGGGTCTGCGCTTCGGCAGCGAGGATGCGGAGGGTGGAAAGGGCGTCCTCGGTTTCCTGAAAGGCTGTGAGAGCGGTCTGTCGGTACTCGGCCACGGTGCGTTCGTAGGCGGCATCCGCCCTGGCCTTTTCCGTGATCCGCTGGCCGCCGTCGAGCAGAGGTGCGGCAAGTTCGGGGCCGAGCGACCAGATCCGGGTCGGTGTGGGGAGCAGGTTGGCCGCGCCGCGCCAACCGGTGCTGGCATCAAGGGTGAGGGCCGGAAAGAAGGCGGCCTTGGCGGCTCCGATGCGTTCGTTGGCCGCGGCGACGCGTCGCTCGGCGGCGGCGATGTCCGGGCGGCGTTCGAGGAGTTGGGACGGGGTGGAATTCGGGATCGAAGGCACCTTGGCGGCAAGCGATCCGCGAGACAGGGAGAACGAGGACGGGGACTGTCCGACAAGCACCGCGAGCGCATGTTCGAAGGTGGCGCGCTGCACGCCGGTCTCGATGGCGGCGGATTTCGTGGAAGCGAGCTGGGCCTCGGCCTGGGCAACATCGCCACGCGAGGCGACTCCCTGGGCGTAGCGGTTGCGGGTCACATCGAGGGACTTTTCATAGCTGGCGATCTGGCGGTCCAGGAGATCGCGCTGGGCATCGATGGCGCGGAGGGAGAAGTACGCCTGGGCGGTCTGGGACTGAAGGCTGAGCCGGGTGGACTCGACATCGGACGCGGCGGCCTCGGCCCCTGCGGTGGCGACCTGGGCATTGCGGCGCAGGCGGCCCCAGAGGTCGAGTTCCCAGGACGAATTGAGCCCCTCCGCCGTGACATAACCATCCGACCCGGTGGAGCGGATACTTGATGCAACTCCGGTGAGATTGGGGAGAAAGGAAAGCTTCGCGCCCTTGACGAGGGCGGCGGCTTCACGCGAGCGGGCCTCGGCCACGGCGAGGGAGGCATTGGAGGCGCCCACCCGTTTCATCAGGGAGGAAAGCTCGCCATCGCCGAACACGCGCCACCATTCCCCGCGGGCGAGATGGTCGGAAGGTCGCGCGGCTTTCCAGATCCCGCTTTCCTTGAAGTTCGCCGGAACCTCGAGTTCGGGGGATTGCTTCGGCGCAACGAGCGAACAGCCGGTGAGGAAGAGGGCGAGAAGGGAGAGCGGTTTCATGCGGAAGAAATGACGAATGACGAAATCCTAATGACTGATCTTGAATGACGAATGACGAAAGGAAGAGAAACTCTAACCTCTAACTTCTAACTTCTAACAACCTCTTCTTCCCCATCCACCGGTGCCGGAGGTTGTCGAGGAAGAGATAGACGACGGGGGTGGTGTAGAGGGTGAGGAGCTGGCTGAGGATGAGGCCGCCGACGATGGAGACGCCGAGGGGTCGGCGCAGTTCGGAGCCATAGCCGTAGCCGATGGCAAGGGGCAGGGCTCCGAAGAGGGCGGCGAGGGTGGTCATCAGGATCGGGCGCAGGCGCAGCTTGCAGGCTTCGAGAATGGCGGTCTTCGGGTCGAGGCCGCGCTGGCGTTCGGCGTCGAGGGCGAAGTCAATCATCATGATGGCGTTCTTTTTCACGATGCCGATGAGCAGGAAGATGCCAATGAAGCCCATGATGTCGAAGTCGAGTTTGCAGACGCGCAGGGCGAGCAGGGCACCGATGCCGGCGGAGGGCAGGGTGGAGAGGATGGTGAGCGGATGGAGGAAGCTTTCGTAGAGGATGCCGAGGGTGAGGTAGATCACGAGCAGACCGGCGAGGACCAGCCAGGGTTGGCTTTTCAAGGAGGCGGCGAAGGCTCCGGCGGTGCCGGCGAAGTTGCGCTGGATGGTGTTCGGCAGGCCGAGTTTTTCGACGGTCTGGTTGATCTCGGTGGTGACATCGCTGAACGAGGCCCCGGGGGCGAGGTTGAAGGAAATGGTGACGGCAGCGAACTGGCCCTGGTGGTTGATCGTAAGCGGCGCGGGGGCGGATTCCCAACGGGCCAGCGAGCTCAGTGGCACGAGTTCGCCGGAGGAGGAACGAAGGCGGATGTTGGCCAGCGCGTCGGGATCGTTGCTCTGATCGCGCCGGGCTTCCATCACGACTTGATACTGGTTGAGGTCGGCATAGATCGGCGAGATCTGGCGTTGGCCGAAGGCGCTGTAGAGGGTGGAGTCGATCTCTCGGATCGGCACGCCGAGGCGGCTGGCGGCCTCGCGGTCGATGACCACGCGGGTGAGTCCGGCCTTGTCCTGGAAGTCGCTGTTCACATCGACGATCGAGGGCAGCTTCATCAGCGCCTGCTTGACCCTCGCTTCCCAAACGCGGAGTTCTGTTAGATCGCTCGACTGCAGTGAGTACTGGTAGGACGACGAACTCGACCGGCCACCGATGCGGATGTCCTGATTCGGTTGGATCGAAACCAACACTCCGGGGATGCGTGCGGTTTTCTTCCGAAGTCGGACCACCACTTCCAACGGGGTGATGCCGGTTTCCGAGGTCGGCTTGAGATTGATGAAGACGCCGCCGCTGTTGCGCGAGTCGGACCTCGGGCTGCCGCTGCCGGTGCTGGCGTTCACGGCCGCAACGGCGGGGTCCTGGCGGATGATTTCCGCGACCTCGGCGACGCGCTGCTTCATGAGCTGGAAGGAAATGCTCTGGTCGGCGGTGATCGAGCCGCCGAGCTGGGTGCTTTCCTGCTGGGGGATGAAGCCTTTCGGGATCGTGACATACTGCCAGCAGGTCAATGCGACCGTGCCGACGAGGGCCAGCAGCGTCAGCCAGCGATGGTTGAGGGCGATGTCGAGGGTGTGGGTGTAGGCGTTCTGGAGCTTGGTGAAACACCACTCGATGCCACGCGAGAACCAACCGGGAGGCCTCTCGTTTCTCTCACGACCTAACAGCCGCGCACACATCATCGGCGTGGTGGTCAGCGACACCACCAGCGACACCACAATGGCAGCGGAAAGCACGACCGCGAACTCGCGGAACAGGCGACCGATGATGCCGCCCATGAAGAGGATCGGGATGAACACCGCGATCAGGGAGAGGCTCATCGAGATGACCGTCGAGGTGACCTCCTTCGCCCCACGTCGTGCGGCCTCCTTCACCGGCATGCCTGCCTCGATGTGGCGGGCGATGTTTTCCAGCACGACCACCGCGTCATCGACGACGAAGCCGGTGGCGATGGTGAGGGCCATCAGCGAGAGGTTGTCGATGCTGTAGTCGAAGAGATACATCACCGCGAAGGTGCCGATCAGCGAGACCGGCACCGCCACGCCGGGAATGAGTGCGGCGCGGGCACGGCGGAGGAACAGCCAGACCACGAGCACCACGAGGATCACGGAAATGACCAGCGAGTGCTGCACTTCTGCCAGCGAGCCCCGGATGCTGGCCGTGCGCTCCATCAGGATCTTCATGTCGATCGCGGCCGGCATGGCGGAGACGAGTCGTGGCAGCATCGCGCGGACCTTCTCCGTGGTCTCCAGGATGTTCGCCCCGGGCTGACGGAAGAGCACGAGCGAGACGGACGGCACCCCGTTGCTGGTGCCGTAGTTGAGGATGTCCTGCACCGAATCCTCGACCGTGGCGACATCGCCAAGACGGATCGCCGCGCCGCTCTGGTAGCCGATGATCATCGGCAGGTAATCGGACGCGTGATGCAGCTGGTCGCTGGCCTTCACCTGCCAGCGACGATCGCCGTCCTCGATCTCGCCCTTCGGTCGGCTGACATTGTTCGAGGCGATGGTGTTGCGGACCTGGTCGAGTGAAAGGCCCGAGCGCTCGACCGCCGGAAGGTCCATGGAAACGCGGACCGCTGGAAGCGAACTGCCGCCGATCGAGACGCGGCTGATCCCTTCGATCTGGGAAATCTTCTGCCCGAGGACCGTGGAGGCGTAGTCGTAGATCTGACCGGCCGTGAACACGTCCGAGGTCAGCGTGAG
>JAIXVN010000406.1 GCA_027483005.1 Verrucomicrobiaceae bacterium | reverse complement strand
TCTCAGTTAGCGTTGGGACCATCGTCATGAAAATTTCTCTTTTATCCGCAGTTTTGATCGGTTCCTGCCTCATGGCCGTCGCCCAGGATTCGCCGGCGCCAGATGCCGAAAAGAAACCTCAGCAGCTTACCCTGAACCAAAAGGCCTTTCTCAACCTTCCGGAGGAGCGCCGGAACGAGTTTTCCAAACACTTGCTGGAGGCAGAACGCCTGTTCCGCGACAAGCGGATCTTTGAGACCATCGACGAGCTTGAGAAGGCCACCGTGATCTTCCAGGATAGCCCGGAGTTGCTCAACCTCCGGGGATCGTGCTCGGTGGAGTTCCGGGACTTTGACAAGGCGATGGAGGCCTACCGAGCCGCTGAAAAGCTCTCACCTGACAGTTCGAACATCCAGTTCAACATCGGCGAGGTTCTTTTCGTGACCAAGAAATGGCAACCGGCGCTGGATGTGTTCGAAAAGGTCGTGAAGCGCCTGACCTCGAAGGAGGAGATGGCCCTTTCCCGGCTGGTGGAATTCAAGATCCTTCTCTGCAAGATCAAGCTGGGTAAGAAGGAGGAAGCCGAGGTGCTCGCTGAGAAATATGATTTCCTGGATGATTCCCCGTTTTACTACTACGCGCATGGAGCCCTTTGCTACCAGAAGGAAGACCTGACGAGGGCCGAAGAGTGGCTGGCCATCGCAGGCCGGGTGTTTGAGGATCCCAACGTCATCTCCCCATGGCAGGACACTCTGGTTGAGTTCGGCTACATCAAGAGCTTCTACGGCGATGATGTGACGGCGTCAGAATGATCGCCGGGATGGGGCTCTGCCGCTTTTGCACCGCCTGACAAGCCGGATGATTCCGGTCCGTATCCGCATGATGTCGCGATCTTTAAACCCAGGTTCACGGATTCTGGGAATCGTCCTGGTGTTCATCCGCGTCGCTACGGCGGATCCGGATTTCCTCCAGCCGTTTGGGCTCAATTCCTCCGGGGCTGACCCGGGTTTGCAGCCTGCCGGGGCCTCCGCTCCGATCCATCTGGGCAGTGGTGGACTGAATCTGGTGATCCAACCTCGCTCCGGGGGCTCACTCGCCGACAACGCACCTGCTCTTGCAGCCTTCAACCGGGCCGCCGCCACCTGGGCGAGCTACATCACTGATGAGATCACCGTGGTCATCGATGCGGATGTTTATTCCTTCGGCTCCGGGAACTCGAACGTCATCGGGGGGACGACTCCGATTTATCTGCAAGGCGGCTACCTTGGTGTCGGAGGGTTGTTGGTGGATGATGCCGCCGACGAGGCCGACGATGGCATCGTGTTCGCCTTGCCGGACAATCTTTCGATACGCTCGCTGACTGGGGTCGCCTTCAGTGGAAATGTCCTGCTGACAAAGGCCAACGCAAAGGCTCTCGGGCTACCCACTTCCTTTCTGGACGGACTGGTGGGCACGAACATCGATGCCCAGATCGATTTCAACAGCGACTTTGCCTTCAGCTACGATCGATCGACGGCGGCACCTGGAACAATTGATTTTGAAAGTGTGGCCCTTCACGAGATCGGTCATGCTCTGGGCTTCCTTTCCCAGATGGACGTCGTCGATGGTGTCCCGGTCGGCACGAATCTGACCGGAGCGACCCTTTCGGTCACGACCCTCGATCTGTTCCGATTCGCCTCGGTGGGTCGCCCCACCAATGAAGCGGAGTTCACCAGCGGAGTTCGTGAACTCACCCCGGGAGTGGCGTCCGGTCTGTTCGATGGAAGCGAGTTCTACCTGATGTCCACCGGATTGGAGCGCGGCGATGGTCGGCAGGCATCGCATTGGAAGGATGGCGGTCTGACCGGAATCCTGATCGGGGGGATGGATCCCACCATCGACTATGGGCAGATCTTCACTCCCAGCATCGCTGACCTGCGGGCTCTCGATTTGATCGGCTATGACATCTCTCCGGTGCCGGAGCCCGGCCTGGCCTGGGGGGCGGTGTTGATGGTCTTCGCATCCACCTGCCGGCGGAGAACCCAGGGATGAAGCGCGCAGTTGCTTCGAGGTGGCGCGCTTCGAGGTGGCGCTTGACGAGGTTCATCTCGTTTCTCCTTCTGCTGCTGGGACTTGCGCTGGGAGTCTCCTGGCTGGTGGGCATGCTGCAAGTCAGACGGGAACCCACGGCCAAGGAGTCTCCCGCCGAAAGGCCGATCATCCACCCCACTCTGGACCTCGCGCGTGCAAGGCTGTTGGAGTATTTCAGTGCGCCCGACGATTCCACGAGATGCGCGTTGCTTCACGATCCCGGGCGGGTTGGAGAACTCTGGCTCGATTACCATCACCGACGTGGTCATTCGCTTCCGATGTTGGATGAAGTCCTCACCGCGACGCTGATTGAGGATCAAGGCACGGTGCTAGCCTTCTTCGAGGTGAGGCTTTCCTCCGGTGAGAGACAGCCTATGGCGATGGTCTGGGACGGCGCGGAATTCGGACTCGATTGGGAGAGCTTCACCGCGTATGGCACGATGGACTGGATCGAATGGGTCGAGACGAAGCCGGCAGCGCCACAAATGATGCGTGTCTATCTCAGCAAGGTTCCAGACGGACTCTCGGGGGATGATTCGGCGGCAGGGCAGTGGGTTTCAGTTGAGCATCGGGACTCGCTGCAGCCAGTGATGGCAATGGTCGAGTCGGAATCAGGGTGCAGACTCGATTTCACCGGTCGGCAGAGAATCCCGGTTACGGCCGAGTTCGAGTTCAAGAATGGGAGCCATGGAAGTCGGCTCCATCTGACGAGGATGA
>JAIXVN010000450.1 GCA_027483005.1 Verrucomicrobiaceae bacterium | reverse complement strand
TGCTTCGCTTGTTTGCCAGACGGCCTCCGAAGGGCACAGAACGTCTGTTGGGCGGACCACTGGAAGCGGCTGCGCGTTGACATTCGCCATGCCGTTCGACTCACTTGCCCATGCATCGTCGTCTGGAAATCCAGGATCGCCAGCTCGTCGAGATCGAGTCCGAGGACGCGCGCATCCTGCTCTACATCGATCCCTCCGAAGAAGAACTGCAATACCTCGTCGATTGCCTGGGCATCGATCGCCACACGCTCGCTTCCTCGCTCGATCCCAACGAACTGGGTCGTGTCGAGTTCGAGCCGGACCATGCGGCCATCATCATCAAGCGGCCCAAACAGTATTGTGCGGAGGATAACTTCTATTTCAAAATCAACTCGGTGGGAATGTTCCTGTTCGCCGACCGCCTTGTCCTCGTCGTCGCGGAGGACAACCTCCGCTTCGAAGGCAAGCATTTCCGCCAGCTCAGCAGTCTGCGGGATGTCGTTTTGAAGATCATCTATCGGTCGATCTGGCACTTCGAGGAGCACCTCCAAGTGTTCAACATGATCGCTGAGCAACTTGAACACAAAGTGAACCAGTCGATGGAGAACAAGCACTTGCTCCACATGTTCACGCTGGAGAAGAGCCTCGTCTATTACCTCAACGCCATCGGCAGCAATGGTCGCGTGGTTGAGAAACTCAAGGCCACCGGTGCGCGCCTGCGTTTCACCGTGGAGGACGGCGAGCTGCTCGACGATCTTACCATCGAGAACGCCCAGTGCCAGGAAATGGCCACCACCTACAGCCACGTCCTTTCAAGTCTCGTCGGCGCACGGGTGAGCGTGGTGAGCAACAATCTCAACGTGACGATGAAGCGGCTGATGCTCGTGACCATCGCCCTGATGGTGCCCACCGCAGTCTTCAGCATCTTCGGCATGAACGTGCGACTGCCGATCGAGGAAGCCCACGGCCATCCCGGCTTCTGGCTGATCCTTGCGATCGCGGGGGCGTCTGCCGCCGCCGTCTTCGCCATGGCGCGCTGGATGAAATGGTGAGGATTCGTGCAGGCCATGACGCTGAAGCTCCCGGCAGACATGCATCAAGATCCTGACGGCCACGAAGCGGAGTTGGAGAGGGCTTGAACGGAGTTCAATCGCGGCCGTGAATCCGCTCGCCCTGCATGATCCGACGACTCTCAACCGCTTTGGAGATAATGGCGTCTCCGTCAGTTCCCGCCGATCCGACAAACCGCCGCCAAGAGGCTGAAGACAGACCACCCAACCGATGGCAATGAAGGCCGTTTCGGAGATCTTCTGACACTCTCCCAATCTCCAGGGAATTCATCCTTGGGTGAGCTGCAAACATCGACGGGGACCGATACCAACACCCGGAGCTGGAAGAATGCATCTCAGTGGATTCAAACGAAGGCGATGGACGACAGAAACTGTATCTCGCAGAAAGCAAGAGCTTTCCCCCTTATTCTTTTCAACACTTATCTCACGTTCACGAGACCGGCCCGCTGAATCACAGCACGGCATGCCTCTTGAGATCTGCCAGGTCGGCGAATTCCAAGGCGGATTCGTGGGTGGCTTCCAGCACCACCTGCGGCGCGAATCCGGCCTCGAAGGCCTCGACCCAGCGCTGCGCGCAAAGGCACCAGCGGTCACCGGGTTTCAATCCGGGAAACCCATACTCGGGCCGCGGCGTACTGAGGTCGTTGCCGCGGAGTCTTGAAAACTCCAGGAAGCGCTCGGAAACCTTCGAGCAAATGACATGCACGCCGCCATCGCCCTTTCCCGTCCGGCAGCAGCCATCGCGGAACCAGCCGGTCAGTGGCTCGATCGAGCAGGTCTGGAGCGGCGTGCCTAGGACGTTGAGGGCTTCACGGGACATGTGGATAAATTAGCCGCGATTTCCGGCCCGTCCAGCGTGCTTGCCGCGACGCCTGGATCGTGGAAGATTTTGCCCGTGGAAAGATATTGGGAACACGATCTGCCCGAGCGCTTCGGGCCGATGACTGCCAAGGAGCTGCGGCAAAACCTGCGTCGTGGCAGCTTCGTCGATCCCTTTCTCGGCATTCAGCTGCTCGCAGTCATCGCCATGGCGGTCGATTTCGAGACCGGGGATGTCGAGACCTACACCGAGTGGGTTGGAGCCATGAATTTCGGACTGCTCGGCATGTCGGGACCGTTCTGGATGGTGGTGACCCTGATCTGCCTGCTCATCATGCCGCTCGGCGGCCTGGTCCTCATGGGTCAGGAACTCGAGGAGGGAAACCATGAGCTGCTGCTCCTCACTCACCTTGACCGCTGGAAGGTGGTGCTCGGAAAATTCTTCACGCTCTGGGGACTTTGCTCGCTGACCTTCATCTCGCTGATGCCCTATGTGGTGGTCCGCTATCTTCTGGGCAGCATCGAGTGGTGGCGCGAGGCCTCCTGTTCGCTGAGCATCCTCGGTGGCTCCGCGATCCTTTGCGCCGGAGCGATCGGTGCCTCATCCTTCAAGGGCCTCGGTGCGCGCATCGGCATCATGGTGCTGTTCCTCTTGTCGTTCGTTGCAGGTTGTTTCGTCCCGCTGATGGCGTCCGCTGCCATGACGAAAACCTGTGGTGTCTGGTATCATCTCAGCGCCATCAGTTCGGTGATCTGCTACACCTTGCTCGGTCTCTCCCTCGCTCGTTCCCGACTCCGCCTCGTGGTCCACGCGTATGAGGTGAAGCCAAGCTGGATGATCGTCGGCCTTCTGGTCTTCACGCCCTTCGTCATCTGGATGACCACCGCCTTCACCGGCGGCTACGCGGGCTGCGTGGGACTGATTGGCATGGCCTTCGTCGCCATCTACGCGGATGTCACCCCCAAGGCCCCGAAATGGATGACCGCTCCGGCTCCGAACGTGCCGAAGGCGGGGGCGTAGCTTGATTCTGCGATGATTGGGTCGCGATGGGATGAAGATGACCGGGCAGGTGATTGGTCATTCGCGGGCTCTCCCGGGCTCAAGGCCGGTGGGAGTCTTGTCGATGGAGATGGAGCCTGATCGTCTCCCTCAAAACCTGATTCGCCAACAAGGTGCACACCACAAAAAAGCCGCCCCGGTTTCCCGGAGCGGCTTCTTGATTGGATGGGCTTGGCGCTTGGAAAGCGCCGCCACGGTTACTTCTTCTTGGCGGCCTTCTTGGCAGCCTTCTTCGCCTTGTGGGCGGGGGCTGCGGCGGCGTCCTCGATGGCGGCCTGAGCGGCGGCGAGGCGGGCGACCGGCACGCGGTAAGGCGAGCAGGACACGTAGTTCAGGCCGAGCTTGTGGCAGAACTTCACCGAGTCCGGATCACCACCGTGCTCGCCGCAGATGCCGAGCTTGATGCCCGGGCGGGTGCTGCGGCCCTTGGCCACGGCGATTTCCATGAGCTGTCCGACGCCGGTGGCATCGAGGGTGGCGAAGGGGTTCTTCTTGAACACTTCGCTCTCGATGTAGGGCATGAGGAACGCGCCCATGTCGTCACGGCTGATGCCGAGTGCGGTCTGGGTGAGGTCGTTGGTGCCGAAGCTGAAGAACTCGGCGCCCTTGGCGATCTCATCGGCGGTGAGGGCACCGCGTGGGACTTCGATCATGGTGCCGACCTGGTATTCGAACTTCACCTTCTTCTCGGCCATGACGGCCTTGGCGGTGGCGTGGACGATCTCGGCCTGGAGGTCGAATTCCTTCTGGAAGCCGACGAGCGGGATCATGACCTCAGGCTTCACCTTGATCTTCTTCTTCGCCACGTCAGCGGCGGCTTCGAAGATGGCACGGGCCTGCATCTCGGTGATCTCCGGGTAGGCGATGCCGAGACGGCAGCCGCGGTGACCGAGCATCGGGTTGAACTCGTGGAGGTCGTGCACGCGCTGGATGATCTTCTCAACCGGGATGCCGATCTTGTTCGCGAGGTCGAGCTGCTGCTCCTTGGTGTGGGGCAGGAACTCGTGGAGCGGTGGGTCGAGGAGGCGGATCGTGGCGGGCAGGCCCTTGAGCGTCGTGAAGATGCCGGTGAAGTCCTCACGCTGATACGGAAGGAGCTTCGCGAGGGCGGCCTTGCGGGCTTCGAGGGTGGTGGCGAGGATCATCTCACGCATCGCGTCGATGCGATCGCCTTCGAAGAACATGTGTTCGGTGCGGGTGAGGCCGATGCCGGTAGCACCGAAGGCGACCGCGATGCGGGTCTGCTCGGGCGTGTCGGCATTGGTGCGGACGGTCAGCTTGGTGGCCTGTTCGCACCAGGTCATGAGCTGGAGGAAGTTCTTGAACTTCTCGGTCTTCTGGGCGGCCTTGTCGTTGCTGACGATGCCGGTGATGATTTCCGAAGGCTGGGTCTTCAGCTCGCCGCCATAGACGGTGCCGGAGGTGCCATCGATGCTCATGAACTCGCCTTCCTTGAAGGTCTGTCCGGAAGCGGTGACGGTCATCTTCTCATAGTTGATGTCGAGCGCGGCAGCACCGCAGACGCAGACCTTGCCCATCTGGCGGGCGACGAGGGCGGCGTGCGAGGAGACACCACCCTTGGCGGTGAGGATGCCCTCGGCAGCGATCATGCCGCGAAGGTCTTCGGGGCTGGTTTCGTTGCGGACGAGGAGGACCTTTTCACCACGGGCTTCAGCGAGCACGGCGCGATCGGCATTGAGGTAAACGCGGCCGGATGCAGCGCCCGGGCCGGCGGGAAGGCCGGTGGCGATGACCTTGGCCTTCTTGGCTTCGGCGATGTCGAAGATCGGGGCAAGCAACTGGTCGAGCTGGTCGGCCGGGTTGCGGAGGACGGCGGTCTTCCAGTCGATGAGCTTCTCCTTGACCATGTCGGCGGCGAACTTCAGCGCGGCGGCGGCGGTGCGCTTGCCGTTGCGGGTCTGGAGCATGAACAGCTTGCCTTCCTGCACGGTGAACTCGACGTCCTGCACGTCCTTGAAGTGCTCTTCAAGGATGGCGCGGACCTTCATGAGCTCGGCGAAGGGCTTGGGCATCACCTTCTTGAGAAGGGCCACCGGCTCCGGGGTGCGGACCCCGGCGACGACGTCCTCGCCCTGGGCGTTGACCAGGAACTCACCGTAGAATTCGTTGGCTCCGTTGGCGGGGTTGCGGGTGAAGGCAACGCCGGATCCGGAATTGTCGCCGGTGTTGCCGTAAACCATGGCCTGCACGTTGACAGCCGTGCCCCACTCGGCGGGAATGTTGTACTTGCGGCGATAGACGATCGCGCGGTCGTTCATCCAGGAACCGAACACGGCACCAGCGGCACCGCGGAGCTGGTCCCAGGGATCGGTCGGGAAGGACTTGCCGGTCCGCTTCTTGACGAGGGCCTTGAAGCGCTTGACGAGCTCCTGTTGGTCGGCGGCGGTGAGGTCGGAGTCAACGATGTCCTTGCCGTACTTCTCGTGCTTGAAGGTTTCGATTTCGACTTCGAAGGGCTCGTGGTCCTCGCCCTCGGTCTTCTGGACGCCGAGAACGACGTCGCCATACATCTGGACGAAGCGGCGATAGCAATCCCAGGCGAAGCGCTCGTTCTTGGTGACGGCGGCGAGGGATTTCACGGTCTCGTCGTTGAGGCCAAGGTTGAGGATGGTGTCCATCATGCCTGGCATCGAGTCACGGGCACCGGAGCGGACGGCGACGAGGAGCGGCAGGCCCTTGGCGTCGCCGAACTTGCAGCCCATGATCTTCTCCATGTTCTTCACACCAGCTTCCATCTGGGCCTGGAGGGAGGCCGGATAGGTCTTCTTGTTGGCGTAGAAGTAGGTGCAGACCTCGGTGGTGATGGTGAATCCCGGAGGCACTGGAAGGCCGATGCGGGTCATTTCAGCGAGGTTGGCGCCCTTGCCTCCGAGGAGGGCCTTCATCGAACCGTTGCCGTCGGCTTTGCCGTTGCCCCAGGTGTAGACGTATTTCGCGCCTTTCGAGGAGGCTGCTTTCTTGGCCGCAGGTTTGGCGGCCTTCTTTTTCGTTGCCATGTGGTGGTTGTATCAGGTTGTGAGATGGAAGCGGACGCAGGGAGCAGTTTCGCAGCGCAAGGTCCGGCGCAAGGCGCGGGAGGCTAGCAGTCGTCATCCCCGTGTCAATGAACCAGTTGCGTGTGAGAATCGGTCCATTGAAGCACCCATCGCCGGATCGGCGATGACGGGCTGCAGCGCGGAGTTGCGGCTTGCCGGGATGCTGTTCATGGTCGCGACAAGATGCCGGATGATTCCCCCCCGATCCAACCCATACCACGCGGCCGACGCTGGAAACGTTGGGCGCTGCTGGGATTGCTGGCCGGCGGCGCAGTCCTGCTTGATGGTCCCGGCTGGCGCTGGATCGCCGATCGTGCGGCCATGCATTTCCTGCCAAGGTTCGGACTCACCGGTGGGGCGAGGTTCTCCGGACGACTGAGCAGTGGCGACATCCAGATCGATGGGCTCGAACTAAAAGGGGAGGGCGCGATCCAGTCCGTGGACCTCGGTCACCTGCGGATTCGATACAAGCCCTCGCGGGTGGTGAAGGGTGAGGTGGAATCGATCATGGTGACCGGCCTCCACGCCAAATTCGACCTCGACAAGCCCTGGCCCGAAAGCGGCTTGACGCCGAAAGCCCCCTCCCCGCCGAAACCCCTCGCGGAAATCCTCCGCGCGCTCCGTGAAAGAGTCCTGCCGATCGGGGCCGACGTCACCGACCTCCAGGTCACGATCACGAAAAGCGGCACGCCTTTTGTCACGCTGTCCTCGCTCGACCTCCAGCACCCGAGCGGTGGAGAGGTCTTCCGACTGAAGCTCGGCGAGATGACATTTCCCAATGCGCAGAAACTTCCTGCGCAAGAGACCTCGCTCAACTGGGGCGCGAAGGATAAAAAAAAAAAAAAATTCGCCC
>JAIXVN010000583.1 GCA_027483005.1 Verrucomicrobiaceae bacterium | reverse complement strand
TCTCCTGCATCTATCCCATCCTCGTTCTGGTCCTGCTCAACCGCGAAAGCGTGAGGAAATCCCTGATCTGATCACACGCCCGATTTTTCTCTTCCCCAATCCGGAAATCTCGCGTAAGCCTCGCGCCCGCCGAAACAATGGTGGTCGTAGTTCAATGGTAGAGCCCCAGATTGTGATTCTGGTTGTTGCGGGTTCGAGTCCCGTCGATCACCCCATCTTTTCCATCGGGTAGCAGGCGCTTCCGGGTGGGCGGGATGGCAATCTCGACCGTGTGACCATGCAGCCCCTAGAAAGCCGGATTGGCTACAAATTCCGCAACTCGTTCCTGCTCGCCGAAGCGCTCACCCATCCGAGCCTGGCCTACGAATCGAAGCAGCCGCATTTCGACAACCAGCGGCTCGAATTTCTCGGCGATGCCGTGCTCCAGCTCATCCTCACCGAGGAACTCTACCGGATGTTTCCGGACTTTCCCGAAGGCCGCCTGACGAAGCTTCGCTCCCGCATTGTCTCCCGCCGCGCCCTCGCCCGCTTTGCGATGCTGATCCATCTCGGCGACTACGTCCTTTTGGGAAAAGGTGAGGAAACCACCGGGGGGCGCCGTCGGCTTTCCACGCTGGCTGATGCCTTCGAGGCCCTGCTCGGGGCGGTCTATCTGGATGCCGGCATGGCCCCAGCCCGTGAACTCACGCTGCGCCTGCTCCAGTCTGAAATCGGTGGCCTCGCCGCCAGTCCGGAGGAGCGGAATCCGAAGGGTGAGCTCCAGGAATGCCTCCAGGCCCTCTGTCCGCAGGCACCCACCTACCGGGTGATCAGCGAGAGCGGCCCCGATCATCGCCGGGTGTTCCAGACCGAAGTCGCCTGGCAAGGCATCGTCCTCGCCACCGGCAAGGGCAAGAGCAAGAAGGAGGCCGAAGCCCGCTCCGCCTCCGAGGCCCTTCGTGCCAGACTCTGGGAAAAGATGGAGTGGCAGAAAAGTTGAGCGATCAGGCCCTCAGCCTGGCATAAGCCCGCAGATAGCCCACTCCCTGGGCAATCTCTGGAACGGAGCTGTGCCAGTTGTATTCATGCTCGATCGAGACATTGCCGGCGAAGCCTTCTGCAATCGCCGCATCCAGGATCGAAGGGAGGTCCAGCACGCCGGTGCCGAGAGGCTGGTCGTGGCTGGGCTCCGAGGCCGAAGCGCGATCCTTGAAATGAAACGAACGGATCCTTGGCGCGATGCTCCTCACCACTTCCAGCGGATCCAGACCCGAACTCGCCCAATGACCGATGTCGGCGCAGAAGCCGAGATTCGCGTGGCGGTCCTTCACTGCCTCAAGAATCGTCCGAGGATTCCACAGCGCGGTGGGCTTCGGGTGATTGTGAAAGCCGACCCGCAGATCGTATTCGACCGCGAGAGCTTCGAGGGTCCTGATCGAGCCGATCGACTCGGTGTTGATCCCATAAAGCCCCAGCGACTTCGCCATTTCAAAGATCGGCCGCGCCTTGCGTTCGTCATTGGGAACCTCGACGACTCCGAAGCTCACCGGCACCACGCCATGGCTCGCGGCCCGATCAAGGATCGAGCGATAAACCGAGGCATCCAGACCCGGGCCGAGCTCAAGATCGCCGTGAGGCCCGCCGATCTTCTGGCCGGGAAACAGCTCGATGCCCGCCGCTCCGGTGGCAGCGGTTTTCTCCAGGCTTTCCCACAGCGTGAAATGGCGGAACGACCAGGCCTGCACCGCGATGAAAAAGCCCGACTCGTTGACGAGCGGCCCGGTGACTGGAGCCCCCTTGGCGCGCAGCGAAAGCAGCACGGCGGCAGCAGGAAAAAGGCTGAGCAGGGATCGACCGCGCATCTCACCTCTGATGGAAGGCCTTCGGAATCGCTCTGACGAGCCAATCTTTCCGCTGCTGGGCGGGTTTGAGGTGGGAAGATTCCAAGGATTTCCAAAAAGCGAAGGGCAGGGTGCCCCGGGATGCCCATTGCCGGCAGGAACAGCGGATCGGGCCGCTGAACCTGCGCCCGGAAGCGAAGCCCGGCGAACGGGAACGCTCCATCACCAGCCGATGAGCTGGCTGATGGCGGTCCGGAACGCGGTTTCGAGCACGGCGGCCTCGGCATGGGAAATCGGGATCGTCACCTTGCGAAGGGCCTGGACCGTCGGCTCCTGGCGGGAGATCGAAAGGAGATACGGCGCACGGTCCGGATCATCGCGCGCGATCAGCTCGAAGGCGCTGTTGGCCTTTTCCGATTGATGGAACAGCTTCGCCTGCGGCATCCGGCCCTGGAGCACCGCGAGCGCCGCACCGAGGTCGCTGAGACCCCATTTCATGGTGATCTTCTGTTCCCAGTCGAACTGCTTCTCGCCCGACTGCGGGGCGGCATCGAGAAAGAGCGCGCCCTTGCTGCGGTTCAGCCCGAAGCGGACGACGCCTCCGGTTCCGCGCGAGTTGGGCTTGTAGACGGCATAGACCGGTGTGCGTTCGGCTGCCTGGGTGCTGGGTCCGTTTTCAACAACTGGATGGTTCATGATTCAGTGGGTGGGATTCACTGATCAAGAGAACAGTTCTCTGGGGTGTCGGCAAGAAAAATGTTCGGGAGAACACCATGGAGTCCCAAAATCACAGCTGGCGGATCTTTTTCAAGGCGAACATCAGCGGCGGCAGGCAGAAGATTCCGAACGAGGAATCGATCACCCGCCACCAGAACGGAATCCCTCGGATGGGTCCGCAGATGAAGGCCAGCGGAAGGATCAAAAGCGAGCAGGCGATCCCGACTTTCAGCACGCCCTCATACCGCACCGGATCCCGCCACGGTAGGATGAAGAACAGGGCGATCATCAGATGCGCGAAGGCCAGCCAATCGGTGCCGTAGGCGATGAACGGGTAACGCTGATAGGTCGCTTCCAGCCCTTCTCTAACAAACAGGATCCAGTGGATCAAACCGTCATGCGCCGAAGGATCACGCGAGCCGCCCGCGAGCAGGTCGGCCAGCAGATTGACTTCATGCAGCAGCGGAAAGGCGGTCACGCCACTGAGCACGAGGCCCACGATCACCATCAGGATGGCCAGACGGATCTGCTTCAGCGGCGTCATGACTGGATGAAACTCCATCCGGAGCAGGGGGTCGATGCTCCAATGATGAAAAACCCGTGAAGGCCGGACGCTTTAGACGCCGAGCATCCACTTCGAGATGCCATGATAGATCGGGATGCCGAAGACGATGTTGAAAGGGAAGGTGATAGCCAGC
>JAIXVN010000293.1 GCA_027483005.1 Verrucomicrobiaceae bacterium | reverse complement strand
TAGCCGAGGATCTCGATGGATTCCCCGACCAACGGGAAACGCCCAAGCTGTTGGGTGATGTAACCGCCGATGGTGGTGACTTCACCGCTGTCGAGGTAAAGCTCCTCCACATGACCGGCGAGGTCGTTGAGGGTCATCGTGCCCTCGATCACGAACTCACCGTCGTTGATCTTGGTGAAGGACGAACGCTCGTTGTCGAACTCGTCCTGGATGTCGCCAACGAGTTCCTCGATCACATTGTCGAGGAAAACCAGGCCGTTCGGCGCGCCGAACTCATCGACCGCCATCGCGAGGTGTGCGTGCTCGCGGAGGAAGAATTTCAAAAGCGTATCAAGCGGCATCGTGTCCGGCACCATCTTGAGCTCACGCTTGATGCGCATGAGGTCGGGGTCGGGCTCGCCGATGAGCTTGAGCAGGTCCTTGATGTGGATGAGGCCGATCGCGTGGTCGAAGTGGCCCTTCACCAGCGGGAAACGGGTGTGCTTGCTGCGTTGGGCGATCTCAAGGGCCTTCTCGAAGGGCTGGTCGGCATCGAGCACCACCACGCGGGCACGGGGAGTCATCACGTCACGGACCCACAGCTCGTTCAGCTCAAGGGCGTTGATCAGGATCTCGCGCTCGGTTTCCGTCACTTCCTGGGCGCGCTCGCTTTCGGCTACCAGCAGGGCCAGTTCGTCGGCGGAATGGACATGCTCGTTTTCGCTGACCGGATCGATGCGGAAAATGTTCTTCAGCAGCCAGTTCGCCGTGCCGTTGAGGAAGGCGATGCCCCACTTGAAGGTCTTGTAAAAGACGTGCAGCGGAGTTGCCAACAGCATCGTGGTGGCGGCCGCCTTGCGGATCGCGATCGACTTCGGCAGCAACTCGCCGAGCACGACGTGGAGGAAGGTGAAGGAACCGATCGCGAGGACGAAGGAAATGGTCGCAATCGGCCGGAAAGGCAGGCCCATCAAAATGATGTCCTTGGGCAGCCCGAGCTTGTAGAGCGTGGGAGACACGAAGGCGTTGACGAAGGGCTCGCCCAGGAAGCCAAGAGCCAGCGAGGCAATCGTGATCCCGAGCTGGTTGGCGGAAAGGTAGCCATCGAGGTGACTGACCACCCGGAGCGCCTTCGCCGTGCGGGCTGGCTTTTCCTTGGCGAAAGCCTCCAGCTGGCTGGGTCTGACCTTCACGATCGCGAACTCGGAGGCGACGAAAAAGGCATTCAGCAGGAGGAAAAAAGCGATGCCGATCAGATACACCACCGTCATCCCGAAGGACGGATACTCCGTGAGGGTCTCGTGGGCACCGGTGTCGGCAAGCAGGAGGAATATGGGTGAGCCGGACATCATCAGGATCAGAGTTTCTCGTAAACGCCCTGGTCGCGACGTTGGAGCACGGTGAATCCTGCGGATTTGGCGTCAGTCACCGAAAGCGGCTTGGTGATCTTCGGCGTGTTGATCCGGGAAATGACCTTCTTCACCGGATGCTTGCACAGCGGGCACTTTTCCAAGGGTGCCCGGTCCACTGGACGCCTGAGCTCAAAACCGCGCGCGCAGATGCGGCACGAGTGCTCGGGATCGTCCGGGGTTTCGGAAACGTATTCGTAGATTGGCATTGGAAGGATCCGGGAACGGGCGGTTTCCGACCCGGATCAGCAAGATAGCGCGGACCGTGCCAGCTTACCAGCTGGACTTGGTCACGCCAGGGATCATCCCGGCGTTGGCCAGCTCGCGGAAGCTGATACGGGAAAGCTTGAAGCGGCGCAGGAACGCGCGGCGACGGCCAGTGGCCTGGCAGCGGTTGACCAGGCGCGTGGGGCTTGCGTTGCGTGGAAGCATCGTCAGACCAATGTAGTCCTTCTCCTGCTTCAACTTCAAACGAAGTTCTGCGTACTTGGCGACGGTCTTCGCCTTTTTCTCGTTGCGTGCGATCCAGCTTGTCTTGGCCATAATTCGGGCCGCGTTGGATACCCGATGAGTCCGGCGATGCAAGCCCAATCTTGCAAATTCGCCCCGAAACCTGATCCGGGTCCCATTTTTGCGGAAGTGAAATTCATTTAGCTTCAGTGATATTCAACCGGATCTCGTCCGAGTTGCCCCTCAATTCGGGCGCATACATCGCCTCCGCCGTGGTCGGCAAGGCATGGTAAAGCCCCGGTGCCTCGGCCCGGAGCTGATAACTGACCTGACTCTTGCCTCGGGCCAGCGAGCGCACGAAAAAGTCCACCGTGCGGTCGCGCGGCTCCATGTAGGCGCCGATCGTTCCGGAAGTGTAGCCGCTGAGGGCATCCAGCGCCTCGAAGCCCGCAGGCTTGTGGTCGGAGAAGAGCAGGTATTCGTAGTCGTTCTTGCTCTCAAGGATCAGCTCGACCTCGATCCGATCGCCACTGGCCACGCTGTCGCCATCCTTGAGCAGTTCCCGGCGGAACTTCTCCACCTTCTGCGTCACCACCAGGCCGGTCGAATCGGGAACCGCCGTGGACTTGTCCTCCGGCAACAGCTTGTAAACGTGGCGCTCCACCTTCACCTCGAGCCCGGCTTTCGGCAGGAACTCCTCCAGCGAGAAGATCTCGAGATAGGCGTTCGCATAGAGCGCTCCCTTGCCCGAACGCTTCAGTTTGATCTCGTGCGCCCCGGTCGCCAGTCCAGCGGAGTCGACCGTGATCGTGCCATCGAAGGCGAAGAGGTTGTCGCGGTTGATCGAAATCTTCCTCAGGCTCTTCCCATCGAGCAGGACCTCGACCTCCATCTCGGGGGCCAATTCACCGCTGGCCTTGAGATAGGCTGCGATCGCTTCGATGGCATAGGCGGTGTCGCGGGTGGAATTCCAGTAACTCGCGTGCTTGCGATTGTTGACGAGATACCTCACGAGCCCGCGCGTTTCCTTCGCCTGCGGCTTCACGGCGGAGAGCAGTTTCAGATACCAGGCGTGGGCCTCGACATCGCCGCCATACCAGAACCACCAGTAAGCCCCGTTCTTCAGGTCGAGGTAGTTCGTCTGATTCTCCTCATCGCG
>JAIXVN010000465.1 GCA_027483005.1 Verrucomicrobiaceae bacterium | reverse complement strand
TTCAAGCTGATCCGCGAAAGCCTCGGCGGCCTGCTCGACGAGACCGATGTGGAGGCGGAGAAAAACATCCGCGCCCTGCTCGACCGCGAGTGCGCGGCACGCGGGATGTCATTTCACAATTTCAGGCATCGTCACTCGGGTCGGGTGCACTGGGTGGAGTTTCATCTCGTCTGCGACGACGCGCTCACCGTCGGCCAGGCCCACGAACTCGCCACCGAGGTCGAGGCCAGTGTGGCTGCGATGCTGAGCCCGGATGGCCGGGTGATTTCCCACCTTGAGCCAAAGTCCACGGCGCATCATGACGAGCGCTGGGAGACGCGGTGAGGTGGGGCATGGGACGTATGGGTCCCATGGGCATTCTAGGTCCTGTTTTTCCAGAACTCCCTGCCGAATAGACTTTCCCCTTTCTAGGAGCCACCGGCTGCTCCAAAACACTCCCACCGATGCCAAAGATCCGAGTCCTCCCCGACATTCTCGCCAGCCAGGTGGCGGCGGGGGAGGTCGTCGAGCGTCCGGCCTCGGTGGTGAAGGAACTCGTTGAGAACAGCATCGATGCGGGGGCGGGGGAGATCCTCGTGGAAATCGAGCGCGGCGGTGCGGCGAGGATCCGCGTGCTGGATGACGGCTGTGGAATGTCGAAAGAGGACGCCTTGCTTTCCCTGGAACGTCACGCGACAAGCAAGATCCGGGAGTCGGGCGATCTTGCGACGATCCGTACGCTGGGCTTTCGCGGCGAGGCGGTGCCGAGCATCGCCAGTGTCTCGCGCTTCCGGATGCTGACGCGGGAAAAGGATTCGCTTTCCGGAACGGAGATCCTGGTCGATGGCGGTCGGGTCCGTGCGGTGCAGGAGGCCGGTTGCGCGCCGGGCACCTTGATCGAGGCCAGCGCGCTGTTTTTCAACATGCCGGCCCGGCGGAAGTTCCTACGCGCGGAGGCCACCGAGGCCGCGCACATCGAACACCAGTTGCGGCTGCATGCCCTGGCGGCTCCGGGTGTGCGGTTTCGCTTCCGCCGCGATGAGCGCGAGGTCTTTGATCTTCCTCCAGCCGCGCGGGCATTGGATCGGGTGCGGCACCTGCTGGGGCCTGAAACCGCGTCCGAACTGGTGGAGGTGCCAATGACCCATGGCAACGGCGTGTCGGTCGAGGGCTTCGTGCTCCCGGCGATCCACGCCAGAAAGGGCAGGCGGCATCAATGTGTGCTGCTCAACGGTCGGCCAGTCGAAGACTCGGTCATTTCCCGGGCGCTTGCGGAGGGATTCCGTGGTGCGGTCGCTGATGGTCTCCATCCGGCGGCGTGGATCTGGATCGATCTTGAGCCACATCTGGTCGATGTGAACGTGCATCCGGCCAAGCGCGAGGTGCGCTTTCATCGGCCGATCGATATCCGTGAGGTGATTGTCGAAGCGGTGACGACGGCTCTGCGACCGAAGGAAGTATTCCCGTTGACTCGGACTCCGGATGCCGAGCCTGCCCCACAGTCGTCCCGCGCGTGGCCCGCACCTGCCGCCGTGCAGCGCAGTTTTCCGATGCCTGAGGTGGTTCAGGCTCCTGAGGTCACCGCCGTTCCGATGCCAGCCGGTCCTGCCGTGCCGGCGTTCCGCGCGATCGGGCTGCTCCATCAGCGCTTCGTCCTGCTGGAGAGTGAGGACGGACTGGTGCTTTTCGATCCCAGAGCAGGCCATGAGCGGATTTTTTACGAGCAACTGCTGACCGGCCTGGACAGCGGACTGGAGTCCCAAGGGCTGCTGGTTCCAGAGCTGATTGAATTGGACCCGCGCGATCACGAGCTACTGGTAAGGGAGCGAAACTCGCTCGCAACCAGTGGAATCGAATTGGAGCCCTTTGGGGGAAACACCATCCAGGTCAGGAGCCTGCCGGCCTGCCTCGGGGTGGCGGATCCCAGGTTGTTCATCAGTGCGTTGATTGATGAACTGCTCCACGAGTCCGTTCCCAGC
Source organism: Verrucomicrobiaceae bacterium (assembly GCA_027483005.1). GTDB lineage: Bacteria > Verrucomicrobiota > Verrucomicrobiia > Verrucomicrobiales > Akkermansiaceae > Luteolibacter. The sequence continues at coordinate 13,627 of JAIXVN010000465.1, read as the reverse complement.
GGCCGCTTTGCCCATGAGCGGGTCGCCAAGCTTCTTGCGAGAAGAGCCGCCATCGGCCAGTCGATCCGGATGATTGAAACTCCGGCCCTGCTGGAGTCCCTGTTTGCCTGCGAGCTGCCTTACTGTGCCCCGGATGGGCGCCCGACCCTCACCGAGTTCTCGATTCGCGAGCTGGAAAGGCGCTTCGGGCAATCGAGCTGAGGGAGCGGGTTTTCACGGGTTGATCGGGTAAGGAAGGCGAATTCCCGAGAACCGACTGATCTTGAGGGTCAATCCCGCAGCCGGGACGGCAGATCGAAGCGACGCCTGACCTCTTTCGCCCGAGGATTTCCCCTAATCCGGATAAAGGATCCGCCCGCAATCCTCGCACTGGGCGATTTCCTTTCCGGACAGGACCTTGATCACAGTCGAGGAAATCAGTTTCATGTGGCAGCCCCCGCAGCGACCCTCGTGGAGCGGGGAAATCGCGACCCCGTCCTTCGACTTGAGCAGCCGTTCGTAGAGAGGGAGAATCGTGGGAGAGGTCGCCTCAGCCAGGCGTGCGCGCTCAGCCCGGACCTCGGCTTGTTCGGTCAGAAGATTCTTTTTCCGCTCGGCGATCGAGGCCAGGTCTTCATCGACCAGTTGTTTGGTCCTTTTCAAGGCAGCCTCCGCCCCGGCGAGGGTGGCGCGCAGGGCGTCGGAGGCCTCCATGCATTCGAGTTCCCGCGTTTCAAACTGATCGACTTCCTTTTCGTAACGCACGACTTCGTGTCCGAGAGCTTGGTATTCCTCGTTCTTGCGGGTCTCGAACTGCTGGAGCTTCAGCCGCTTGATCGTCGTCCGCCGAGTTTCGGCATCCAGTTCGATCTTTTTCAACACCAACTCGTTCGCCTGAAGGGCGTCGTGGGCCTGCTTCACGGCGGCCTGGTCGCCGGACAACTTGTTGCGCGCGCGGGACTCCTCCAATGGCAATTTTTCGAGGTCCTTGGCAATCAGGGCAAGGCGGCGGTCACGGTCCTGGAGTACCAACAGATCTCGGATTTCATCAAGCATGTCCGTTGCCTAACGGCAGGATCGCAGCGCGGCAAGTCAATGCTTGGTATTGCCAAGTGCCGGGGTTCCAACGATGTTCTCTCCACGCATGCTTCCGAACCAAGAAGACCCGGAACAACTTCAGATCCGCTGCCCCTCCTGTGGACAACGATTCAAGGTCGGGAGCGATCTGCGCGATCGCCTGGTTGAGTGCGGTTCCTGCGAGCACCGCTTCCGCATCGATGATGAAACGATCCTTAGGTCGAAAAAGTTCTACCCCGGTGAAAGGCGGGATCCAAGCCTCGACCGGTTCGCCCGCGTTCCGCATGCCCCGGCCATCCAGCCGAACATCCAGACCGTCAGTTATGCGAACGAGCCCCCTCCGGAGTCATTCGGACCCACCGAGCCGCAGAAGACAATGGCAGCGGTGGTGGGCGCATGCGGCATGGTGATCACCACCCTCCTGCTGACCCTGGGGGCCAGGAGAAATGGGGCACTGGACGGATTCGACATGACCTCCCGCTTCGGGCTTGCGGGCTTCGCCGCGCTGACCGGCAGCCTCATGATTGTCTATGGCAATCCACGGGCTCGGATGAAGTCCCTGATGTTCTCCCTCCTCGCCAGCGGGGTGCTCCTTTCCCTGCCGCTTTTCTTCCAGGAAGCCTCCACTCCACTCGGAAGCGGCGTCATCGTGACGGGGGGCGGCGATGCCCCAAGGGAGTCGAAGCACGAAACCTCGGATCTCGCGAAACAGATCGGACTCGAACCGCTGATCAAGGAGAACACCCTTCTCGCCGGCAATGGCGGCAGCAAGCGCGCTTTCGGCGTATGGTTCCGCCAACTCCGCGTCAGCAACAAGCTGTTGGTGCGGGACTACATGATCCGCTCGACGGGGGCGGATCTCTCGTCCTCGATTTATCCGCGGGATGGTGAGGACTGGCTGATGGTGGTCTCCGGAGTGCCCGACAACCTAGAGTTGATCGCCGAAACGGCTGCCAAGGTGGGCCATGATCCGGAGTCGATGCGGATTCATGCCGATCTTGGGGTGGTCGAGGTGGTGGTGGACAACAGTCTTTTCGTCGAAGGCCCGCCTGATAAGCTTCAGGACAAGGGCAATCCCGCCTTTTACGAACTCAATCGCCGGGAGCTGGACAGCATCGATCTGGAACGGGCCAGAAAGGCGGTCAAGCGACTGGCCGAAGCCGAGCCCAAGCTTTACCGGGACGACATCAACCGTCGCCTGGTCCAGCTTCTCAAGGAGGCGGACTCGCCAATGCTGGGTGACATTTGTCGTGCCTTGATGACCTGGTCGGAGCCCGATGACGGGAAAGCGATCGCCGCCGCAGTGGCTGCCCTTCAGAAGCTCGACCACAACGCCGTGATTCCCCCCCGGGAAATGGTTTCCTTCCTCGTCTCGCGGCGGGCCGTGGATGTCGCGCCGATCCTGGACAAGCTATGGGCGGCGGATCCCACCGTTTGGGAGCAGTTGTATGGCGAGCTCGGCCAGTCGGTCGAGCCACTGGTTCTCCAGCGGATGGAAAATGCGAATTCGTCGGTCAAGCATTCAGCGATGAGGTTGCTCGCGCGGGTGGGAGGAAAGGCCTCCTTGTCCGCCATCAATGCCGCGCGGAATGGAGCGGATGCAGAAATGCGCGTGCTGATCGAACGCGCCGAGGCGGCCATTCAAGCCAGGCCCTGAGCGGAATTTTCATTCACAGGCAAATCCGGCAGCCTGCGGCGTTCAATGGGTAGAAACCGCGAGCTGATTTGAGCTGGTCTGAAAAACTTTCTAGAAAGTCTTGACTCGGTTCTAGGTTTTCGCTTACGCCGCGCGTGTCGCGACACAAGCAGGCGGCCCGATTGAATTTTCCCTTTGGGTTTTTGGGTTTTCCCGGGGAGAGTCAGTCGGGCCGCTTCATTTTTAGGCGGTCGCTTGATCGCTGGCCAGGTAGGTGGCCGAGGTCGCCGCGATTCCAGTGATGCGGGCGATGTCGAAGTCATAGGGAGTCAGCTCCATTTGCACGCGTGTGCCTGTCTCGAAGACGGCCCCGGCATCGGTCAGGGGCTTCGAAAGATGGGCGATCACTGCTTTCCCGTTGGGCAGGGTGGCGCGATAGAGGATCGGCCCGATGTGCTCAAGAAGCAGGCCTTCTGCAGGGATGGGTGGATCAGTCATGGGGGTCTCAGGTTTCAGGGGCTGCGGTCTCTCCAGACCACCAGATCGGCCAGTGGTGGGCGTCCGTCATGGTGCCAGAACAGTGGGGGCTTCTGGGCGTGGCCTAGCGGACAGATTCTCGGAATTTCGAGAGCATCCAGTCGATCCGCAAGCTCGTCCTGGAAGGGATGGATGGCGGCGGTGGAGAGATGACGGACCTCCGGACCCAGGCCATCCCGCAGTCGTGCTGCGCCCGGCAACGGGTGAACGGTCACAAAGCCATGGAGCGGCCCTGGAATGAGACGCGGCTCTTGATCCTCTACGACCGTCCATTCCGTGTTCTCCTCACTTTCCCACAGCGCCACATTCTCGCCATTCGCCGCGCGGAATCTGGCCAGCTCACGGGCATTCGAAATGGCACCGGAATCAGAAAGGCCGATCACACCTCGCGGATGCGCCGGGCGCGCCGTCTCCAACGCTCTGGCCAGCCGTGCGGAAAATGACCTGAGCTGCTCCGGAGAGCCATCCACATAGACCGCCTGAACCGACAGGCAGCCCAGTTGGTCGTGGCTGAGGATGTCCGCGGCGACAAGCCCGGCTGCGATCTCATCCGGCTGAAAAATCACGGCGATGCTGAGCTTCGGCCCATGTTCGATCAGCGGGATCGGCCGGGGAAGCAGGGCGCGGAAAGTCTCGAGGGTCGCCTGATTTCCGAAAACGATTGCTCCTGCACTCTCCAACCAGTGAGGAGGCAGATCGCGTCGGACCTCGATCAAATCCGCGAGTTCGGCTGGGATTTCCCCGATCCATGACTCGAACTCCGGAAGTCCGGACGAAGGGATCTTCACCCGGTTGCGGCTGCCGACCAGGAGGCCTCTGACCACGGATTGAAAGGCGGCATGGGGCGTGTTGCCGCTGACAACGTGCAGGAGCGGCGACAACGGGAAGGCCCGGCAGCGGGTATCGCCGCGTGGAATCCATTCGTCGAGGACATCGCCGGAGCCGAGCTGGCAGGCGACGAGCGAACGCAACGCAGCTTCGTCAAACGGCCCGATCCAGGGCTCCAGATGGTCGTTGCAGGCAGTGAGAGCCCGGATGCGCAGGTCGGTGGGGCTCATGAGTGGGAAAGCAGGTCATCCGAACGCCGGGAACAGCCGCGCGGCAGGGCCCCGGGATCGCGGCCGAGGAGGGTGAAGGATCGCTCGTCGCGGGCGATCGCCAGGTCCTGGGTGCGGATGGCCGCGACGGAGTCGAGGTTGGCCAGGTCCACGATTTCAAGGTAACCGATCTGCCCGGGCTCGCATTCCAGACCGGTCTCAGGATCGATCACCCGGATGCGGGTCCACGGACTGCCTTGATGGCGGTCCTCGCTCGACCAGGCGTAAAACGGTGAACTCAGCTCGGTCATGCCATACTCGTTGAGCAGCTTGTCGCGCGGGACGGCGAAGGCCTCGGAGACCTGATCCCGGAAGGCCTCTGGCTCCAGGGTCACCTTCAGCCCCTTGTAGCCGCCGGTTTCAAAAATCCAGGAACCGGAAGGCAAGGGCAGGCTTTTGCCGGACTCCATGCAGCGGAGCAGCGCCACCGCCGTGGCGAAAAGGACCACCGGACGACCTTCATCTGCCAGCTTGGAGACGTTGAGCCGCCCCTCGCCATCGATCATCCATCTTCCGGAGGTTTCGGGCGCATGATGCCGCTGGAGAGTGGCGAACATGTGGATCAACGAGGAATCCGGCGCCTCTTGTGGGGGAGGGGAAAGGAACCAAGGGTTGACGGGAGCTGGCAATCCGGCGTGCTGCCAGCCCTCGAGGATCGAGGTTTCATAGAGTGAAAGGTCGCTCATCCAGTGCTCGCCGCGGATGTCACGGGTGGTGCCGGAGGTTCGGAAGACCTTGAGGGCCTGTTCCCTTGGGAAGCAGGCGAGTGGAAAGTTACGGAACTTGAAGGCATCGGTGGGCACGGCAGGGATCTGCTGCCAGGTCCCGACCGTGGCCGGGGTCTTGCCGAGGGCCGTGGCGTAGGCCCGGTAGGCGGCGTTCCCCTCGAACTGATGCTGGAAGACCGCCGATGCCGCCTCGTCGAAGGAAGGAAAGCCGCTGCTTCCCCTCATCCAGTCCAGCAATCGTTGGCGCAATGTCTTCATCTTCCGACCAAGTCCCTAGCCCGGTGGCGGGAGGATGAAAAGCGATGAGTGCGGGTGATTCGACTGCTTGACGCGGAGCGGGCGGGGTTTAATCATTCCGCTGTCCCCAGGCTTGCGTGAAATCCGCAGCCCTCCCGTAATCGATCAACTTCCCTGCCATGTCCTCACGACTTTTGACCGCCTCCGTCCTCATCGGCGGAACATTGCTTGTTTCCTGTGTACCCTATCCTGAGAATCCGCCTCGTGGCCCCCGGCCTGCAGGCAGCGAGCCCGTTGCCAAGGTGCTCACCCCTCAGGAGCAGGAAGCGAAGAAGAAGGAGGAGGAGCTGAAGAAAAAGGCGGAGGAGGAGAAAAAGAAGCAGCCGGAACTGCTGGGCAACAATCCCGACAAGCCGGATGCCCCTCCATCAGGTGACAACCCGCCCAAGCCCGGTCCCACCAAGCCGCCAAAGAAGGAATGGCCCTTTGCCAATCCCGTTCCAGGCAAGGAGGGCTTCGTCTTCAGTCCCTACAACAACAAGATGGTGGACGTCCGGGACATCCCGAGCGGCACCCTCGTTCAAGACCCCACCTATCCCCCTGCCGAGCAGAAACGCTTCCGCGTGCCGTAAGCCCGCTCGATCCGGTAAAGCCAGATCATTCCCAGCAGGCCGGGTTCGTTCCGCGGATCCGGCCTCTTCATTTTCCGATGAGCAGTGAGTTCAACAAGGTCGCCATCCTCGGCGGCGGTCTGTTAGGTGGTTCGCTCGCCATGGCCTTGTCCTCAGGGACGTCCGGGCCAGCGTGCAGCCTGTGGTCGCGTCGCGAGGAAACCACCGCCTTGGCGAGAGGTGCCGGGATCTCCGGGGCGACCTCCGATCTGAAGGAGGCCCTCCACGGCGCGGATCTCGTCGTTCTCGCCGTGCCGGTCGGGGCGATGCCGGATCTGATTTCGAAATCGATTCTCGCAGGTCTCGGCGCTGACACGCTGGTCACCGACGTCGGGAGCGTGAAAGGCATGGTCCACGCCACCCTTCCACCGCTGCTCTCTCCTCACGGCATCCCATTCATCGGCAGTCATCCGATGGCCGGTTCCGAACGCGGTGGCATCGAGGCCGCCTTGCCCACCCTTTTCGAAAAGGCGGCCTGCCTGATGACCAACGATCAGCAGGCCAGCGAGCACTTCTGCGGGAAACTCGAGCTCTTCTGGAAATCCGTCGGCTGTCGGACCTCCTGGCTCACCTCGACGGCCCACGATGAACTCGTCGCCCGCATTTCCCATCTCCCGCATGTCCTCGCCGCAGCCGGCGCGATGGTCGCCCTGCGCACCCCGGAAGACGGTCGCTTCGGCGGCGGTGGCCTGCGCGACACCACCCGGGTCGCAGGCGGCGATCCAACGATGTGGGCCGAGATCCTCTGTGAAAACCGCGCCGCCGTGGCCGCACCGCTTCGTGACACCATCGATGAATTGCGCGAAATGCTTGCCCTCGTGGAGAGTGGCGACCATGAAAATGTCCGCCGCTGGCTGGCGGCCGCCAAGTCCAGGCGCGATGCCCTTTCGTCCAACCTCTAGTCCTCTTTCATGTCGGAATTCCGCGTCAAATCGATCACCAAGCTGCATGCCGAGTTCCGCGTCCCCGGCGACAAGAGCATGTCCCACCGCGCGGCCATGCTTGCCGGCCTCTCCAACGGCACCTGCAGGATCACCAACTTCCTGCCCAGCGAGGACTGCCTCAACACGCTCAAGGCCATGCAGGCCCTCGGGGCCCGCGTCGAGGTCCTGGAGGAACTCGAAGGCTACGGACCGATCTCGATGAAAATCGAAGGCCGTTCGATGAAGCTCGATGCTCCCACGGCCCCCATCGACTGCGGCAACTCCGGCACCGGCATGCGCCTGCTCGCCGGACTGCTCGCCCCCCAGCCATTCACCACCGAACTCTTCGGCGACGCCTCGCTTTCCTCCCGACCGATGGGCCGCATCACCAAGCCGCTCGAACAAATGGGCGCGCAGATCGAGACCCTCGGCGAAAAGCCCGGCTGCGCCCCGTTGCGCATCCACGGGAAAAGTCTGACGCCGATCACCTATGACATGCCGGTCGCCAGCGCCCAGGTGAAGAGTGCCATCCTCCTCGCCGGCCTTTTCACTCCCGGAAAGACCACCGTCATCCAGCCGGCGGAAACGCGCGACCACACCGAGCGCATGCTCGAGTCCTTCGGCGTCCGCACCGTGCGCGAGGGAAATGCCATCTCGATCGATGGCGGCCAGACCCCGGAATCCTGCGACTTCATCGTGCCGGGTGACATTTCCAGCGCCGCCTTCTGGCTGGTCGCCGCCGCCGCCATCCCGGGCTCGAAACTGATGATCAAGGACGTCGGCCTCAACCCGACCCGCACCGCCATCCTCGCCGTTCTGGTCCGAATGGGAGCCCGCATCCTCGACGTCGAGCACCAGACCGAAGGCGAGCCGATCGGCAACCTCGAACTCCACGGCGCCGACCTCCATGGCACCACGCTTTTGCCGGAGGAAATCCCGAACCTCATCGACGAGATCCCCGTCATCGCCGTCGCCGCCGCGCTGGCCCAGGGCACCACCACCATCCGCAATGCCCGCGAACTCCGGGTGAAGGAAACCGACCGCATCGCCACCGTCGTCGAAAACCTCCGCCGCATGGGCGCGGAGGTGACCGAGTTCGAGGACGGACTCGAAATCCAGGGCGGCAAGCCGCTCACCGGAGCCGAGCTCGACTCCTTTGGCGACCACCGCATCGCCATGGCCTTCGCCATCGCCGGACTCTTCGCCAGCGGGGAAACCGTGATCCGCAACACCGACTGCGTGAACACCTCCTATCCCGGCTTTGCCCGCCATCTCGATGCGATCCTTCACGAGCGCACCTCGCCAGCCGACTTCGAGCTGAAAACCCTCACCCACGCGTGAATTCCGCCCTCGCTCCAGATTCTGGCTTTGTCGCCATCGCCATTGATGGTCCCGCGGCTTCCGGAAAAAGCACACTCGCCCGACTGCTTGCCCAGAAGCTCGGACTGGTCATGGTCAACTCCGGTTCCATGTACCGCGCCGTGACCTGGAAGGCCCTCCGGGAAGGCGTGGACCCGCATGACCATGCCGCTGTCATCGCCTTGTTGCACCGCACCCGACTCGACTGCGGGGATGACGGCACCTACTCGACCATCGCCGTCGATGGCATCGATCCCGGGGAGGAACTCCGCTCGTCCGCCGTCAACGCCAACGTCTCCGCGGTTTCCGCCGTGCCGGAAGTCAGGGAAGCCCTCGTCGCTCTCCAACGCGACTACCTGAATCGCGCCAGCATTGTCATGGAAGGCCGCGACATCGGCTCGGTCGTCTTTCCCGACACGCCGTTCAAGATCTACGTCGATGCCGACGAGCACGTCCGCACCGCCCGACGCCGCGATGCCGGCGAACATGATCCGGTGGCCAAGCGCGACGCGGCCGACAGTGGCAGGGTTCATGCTCCGCTGATCGTGTCGGAAGGCGCGGCGATCCTCGATACCTCCCATCACACCATCGAGTCCGGAGTGGCTGCTGCCATTGAAATCCTGAAGCAACAAGGCCTGAAGCTCGCCTGAATTTCGAACCGCATCATCATGATGAGATGGATCTACTGGTATGGATGGATGACGCTCGGAGCGGCGTTCCGTTCGGTCTTCGGCCTCCGCATCATCAACGAGGAGAAGATCGTCCACGAGGGAGGGGTGCTGGTGGCGTCGAACCATCAGAGCTTCCTCGATCCGCCGCTGATCGGAAATCTCTACCGCACCGAGATGCACTACCTCGCGCGGAAGACGCTCTTCGTCGGCTTCTTCGCCTGGCTTTATCCGAGATGGAATGCCATCCCCGTCGATCAGGACCGGCCGGACATGGCCAGCCTCAAGACGATCATCAAGCTGCTGAAGGCCGGCGAGCGCGTGCTGGTCTTTCCTGAAGGCGAACGCACCCTCGATGGGCAAATCGGTCAGTCCCAGCCGGGCATCGGCCTCGTCGCGGTGAAATCCGGAGCCGTGATCCAGCCGGTGCGCATCCGTGGGGCCCGCGAGGCCTTGCCGCGTGGCTCCGGGCGTCTGCGCTTCGCCCGAATTTCCGTGACCGTCGGCGACCCCATCCGCCTGACCCCCGAGGAAATCGCGGCGGCCCAGGGAAAGACCGGCTACCAGGACCTCGCCGATCGCATCAAGGCCGCCATCGAGGCGCTTTGAGGAAAGTCACCGATCAGCTCAGGCAGCCCGGGCAGTTCTGGGCGTAGTGGCCTGGGGAAATTTCCGCCAGGTCCGGACGGCGATCGGTCAGGCACAATGATGCGTCGCCAATGCGGTTCCGGGGACTGAAGGCACAGCCGACCGGCGGGCTGATCAAACTCGGAGGCAGTCCCGGGATGGTGTAGAGCGGCTCGCCCTTCGGGTGCGAGGCCGGGATCGATTTCAACAGGCTGCGGGTGTAGGCGTGGCGGGGATTTCGGAAAAGATCGTCCTTCGTGGCGCTCTCCACGATCCGACCCGCATACATCACGTTGATGTGATCACACATCTCCGAAACTACCGCGAGGTCGTGGGTGATGAAGATGACCGCCGTTCCCAGCGACTTCTGGCGATCGCGGATGAGGTCCAGCACCTGCTTCTGGACCGTGACGTCGAGCGCCGTGGTCGGCTCGTCGCAGATCAATAGCTCAGGGCGGGTGATCAGCGCCATGGCGATCATGACGCGCTGCCGCATGCCGCCGGAAAACTCGTGGGGGTAGCTGTGGACCCGCTTTTCAGGCTCGTGGATGCCCACCTCCGCCAGCGCCTCGATCGCGCGATCGAGCGCCGCCTTTCCCGAAAGCCCTTCGTGGAGCTCCAGCGGCTCGGTGAGCTGGCTGCTGACCTTCATGAAGGGATTCAGCGAGGTCATCGGATCCTGGAAAATCATCGAAACCCGCTTGCCCCGGATCTTGCGGAGCTGCTTTTCCGAAGCGCTGAGAAGATCGATCCCGTCGAAATGGGCCGTGCCCGAATGGATGCGACCGGGAGGCTGGGGGATGAGCCCGAGCAACGAGTAGCAGGTCACCGATTTCCCCGAACCGGACTCGCCGACGATGCCGAGCGTTTGCCCGGCCTCGACCGAAAACGACACATCATCGACCGCGTGGACGACGCCGTTGCGGGTGTGGAAGCGGGTGGACAGGTTCTGGACGTTGATGAGAGGCATGCGGAACAGGCAGATCCAACCACGAACGGAGCGAAATGGACATGAATTTCCTGCCAAAGCACGGGTCCCGGTGGGTTGACGCAAACCCACAACCTCGACATCCCTGAAGGAGATGCAACCTGGGAGGGAACGGCGAGGCTGGGTTCTGAGACCTCACTCGATCGCCTTCAGGATCTGCCGGCGGAGTTCCACGGCATCCAGCTCACCGCTGTGCTTCCAGAGGATCTTGCCGCCGGGGCCGATGAGGACGGAGAAGGGCAGGGCTCCGGTCCATTCGGGGTCTATCGCCGTGCCGAGCTTGTCCACGTTTCCGCCGGTCCAGTGGTAGTTGGTGGTGCTGCGTCCTTCGGTGGCGATGTCCTTCAGTCGCTGGTTGGGCGTGGCGGCGAATTTCCCCTTGAGGAATTTTTCCACCTTCGCGCGGTCTTCCTTCGGGTCGAGGCTCACGGAGATGAACTCGAAGGGCCGTGTGGAGAAGCGGCGCGAGGTGTCCACCAGCATCGGAAACTCAGCCACGCAGGGACCGCAGGTGGTGGACCAGAAGTTGATCAGACGGGCGTTTTTCGAAGGATTGGCGGCGAGCTTTTTGGCAATTTCCTCATCGAGGTCGGCGACGGTGACCGGACGTTGCTCCCAGGCTTTCTGCTCGGCCTCGACGGATTCCTTTTTCCAGAGCCACTTCGTCGAGCAGCCCAGTGAGCGGGTCACCGGTTCCTTGATCTCGCCGCCATTGAGCAGGGCATCAATGGCATCAGCGACGTAGCTTTTTTCCACCGGGGCCTTCGAACGTCCGGCGTCATCCATGCGACCGGTGTAGCGCAGCTTGCGTTCGGCATCGAAGACGAAGACATGGGGGGAAGACTGGGCCCCGCAGGCGGTGGAGAAGGCCTGGGTCTCACCGTCATAGAGATAGGGGAGGGTCCACTTGAAATCGGCGGCGAAGGGGGCCATTTCCTCGAAGGCGTCCCCGAACGGCGAGTAGCCGAGTTCGTCCGGTCGCAGACCGATGGGGTTGTTGGGATTGATGGCGACGACGGCGACTCCCTTGTCCTTGTATCTCTGGTGCAGGGCCTCGATCCGCTCTCCGGCCGCCACGGCGTCGGGGCAGTGGTTGGAGGTGAAGATGATCGTCAGGACCTTGGCCTTTGAATATTCGGAGAGCGTGTGGGTCTTGCCGTCGATGCCGGGCAACGAGAAATCCGGGATCTTCGAACCGATGGGCAGCACCTTGGGGGGCTCGGCGGCGATCAGGTTCATCGAGAAGGCCAGGACCAGACAGGAGACGGATTTCGAGAGCGTCATGATGGGGGGACACTTCAGGATCCTGACGCCGGAATCCAGAAAGATTTGAGCTCAGCGACGGTTGGCGACGCGATATTCCTTGGGAGTGAGGCTGAAGCGCTGGCGGAAGAGGTTCACAAGGGCACTGGCGGTGCGGAAACCCGAGCGCTGGGCCACGTCCTGAAGCGAAAGATCGGACGAAGTCAGCAGACGCATCGCGAGGTCGAAATGCGCCTGCCAGATCTCGTCATGCAGGGTCCGGCCGATGAGCTTGTTGAAACGTCCTTCCAGGGAGCGACGGGAAATCGAGGTGGCCGCGACGACATCCCGGACCTTGATCGTGACCGCCGCGTGCTCGCGGATGAAGCGCAGAGCGGCGACCACGTCCTGGTCATCGAAGGCATAGACATCGGAGGAAGCCCGCTGCACCACCGTGGCGGCGGCGATCAGGACCGGTTCTTCGGGCCGCTCGGCGCCTTCGAGAATCTCATCCAGAATCCGAGCCGCCTCATAGCCGCGCCGCTCCATGTCGACATCAAGACTGGAGAGCGGGGGCGAGCAGAGTTCGCAGAGTTGTTCGTAGTTTCCGATGCCGAGAATGGCCACCTCCTCTGGCACGCGCAGGCCGAGCTTCCAACAGGCCTCGATGGCCATGGAAGCCTGGCGGTCCCCTGCTCCCGCAATGGCCAGTGGGCGGGGAAGCTTGGCGATCGCCTCCGCGAGTTCGTCATCGCCGGCTGGCCCCAGCACGATCTTTTCGCAGGGGAACCCGGATGCCGAGATCGTATCGATGAAGCCCTTGGCCCTCTCGGTCGAGAACATGCCATTCTCCTTTCGACGGACGAAGGCAAAGGACTCGAAGCCCCGTGAGAGAAGATATCTGGCGGCCTCGGCTCCGATCGCGCGGTCGTCGCCAATCACGTTGATGAAGCAGGACTCCGCGACCCGACCCGTGACGTTGATCACCGGGATGGTCCGTTTCGCGGCTGCCTCGACGAAGCGGGGCTCCACGGCGGTGCAGATGATGCCGTCGCCTTCCCAGGTCTCGATCAAGTCGGCGAGTTCCTTGCGCTCCCGGTCGAAGAAGGCGATCCGCCAGTTGGATTTCTGGTGGGCGTATCGGCCGATGCCATCGAGGATTTTTCGACCGTATCCACTGAGTGAATCGACCATCAGACCAATATGCCGGGTAGTGGGAACCATGAGAAATGAGGAAGAGGCAGACTTTGAAAGACCCTTGCAAACCATCACAAGGAAGCGGCGGACAACGCAGATTCACCTATTCGGGGGATGATTTCTGCGCAATCCGGGAATTCACAATCACCAAAAATGTCTGATCTTGCCCTGATTTTGAGCCCGATTCTGCTCAGCTTGTGTCCGAAAACGCATGATTTCGGAATGGGAAAGTCAATGGCTGTCGAGGCTCGTCAACATGGCCTCCTGATGAGGGAGCTGAGCGCGAAGGCGTGAACTCACTGCGGGCGTGAGCTGGGAGGAATCGATCAAACCACAAGGGGGAAGTGACTTGACTGGGAATTCCCGAAGGACCCGGCGGAGCGGACTTGGCCCTGGACTCGGTGAGTCACGATGGGCAGTCCCGGCATCAGACTGGATTGGAGAAGGTTCTGGTGCCAAGGTTGGGAGGTTCAGGAGTCGGCGTCCGACCCATTGTGTCCGCTTCGATTCGCTTGGTTGGCCGCAAGGGACATGGGCTTGGAGAGCGCTGTTCGGATGGGAGTGGGACGTCATTTCTGGCTTTGCGGGCGGGCGGGTCTGTGGAGAGGATGGGGCTGCCGATGACCTCCCCGCACCCGGATGCAATGACCCAATCGCCTGG
>JAIXVN010000295.1 GCA_027483005.1 Verrucomicrobiaceae bacterium | reverse complement strand
TGTTTCGCTTCAGTGCTCATTTCGTTCTCCTTCGAGCGGCCGGCAAGAGCGGTGACGATGATGCCGATGACGCAGACGAAGAGTCCGAAGAGATTCCAGCGTCCGCCGACCGGTTCGATCAACTTGGTGACGAACTCGCCCTTGATGATCGGCGGGATGAGCGTCCCGAAGACCGTGCAGTAGCCGAGGGCAACCGACATCCCGAGCGACATGCCGAGGTAGCGCATGGTCAGGCCGAAGGTCAGGCCGCCGAGGCCCCAGAGGACGCCGAAGAGGTAGGTGTAGCCCCAGATGTCCTTCGGGGTTTCGGAAAGGGTGGCGACGACGTCCTTGGTGTTCAGCGTGGCGAAGAACCACGGAGCCACGAGCCAGGAAAACACACCGGCCACGAGCCAGGAGGTTTCCCAGGACCAGCGTTTCACGCCGCGGAAGGGAACGTAGAAGGAACCGGAAGCGAGGCCGCCGAGCCAGTGGTAGAGGACGCCGATGATGGGATTCATGGTGGTTTAGTTGGGTTTGATTGAGATCTGGTGGGTGCCGGGCAGGAGGGCCAGGACAGGACTTTCGTTTTCGGTGCGCAGGATGCGTGGGGCTCCGGTGGAAAGCTTCAGGCTCTCCGCCGCGTGGGGGGGAAGGTGGAACTCGGCGGCGCTGCCGGCTGGGATGGTGACCTGCGCCTGCCAGGTGGCGGCGTCGGGGCGCTTGATCGCGAGAAGGATCGGGCCCTTCGGCGAAGGAAAGCGGATGTCGGCCTTGGTCAGTGAGCCGGTCTGCGGACGGATGCGGACCTTGGTGAAACCGGGCTCGATCGGCTCGATGCCCATGAGCTTTCTCGGAATGAGGTTCGCTGCGGCAGCTCCCCAGGCGTGGTTCCAGTCAAGATTCGGCTTGAGCGAGGGATCCCAGGCTTCGAGGGTGATGGTGCTGCCGACCTTTTCCGACATGTTGAGCCACGAACGTTTGTCGCGCGAGGTCAGGAGTTTGAGGGCGAAGTCGCCTTCGCCGGCATCGTAGAGAGCGTCGAGCAGGAACTGGGAGCCATAGACGCTGCAGAGCATGCCTTTCGATTTCAAGAAGGCGGCGACGGGTTTGACCCGGTCGTCGGGAACGAGCCCGAGCGAGAGGGCGAAGAAGTTGGCATGCGTGGAGGCATGCGCGGAAGCTTTGCCAGTGGCGGGGTCGAGGGCATCGACGTAGCAGTTGCGGGCCGGGTCCCAGAGCTTCTCGTTCACCGATTTCCGCGTGGCTTCGGCGAGTGAGGCGAAGCGCTTGGCATCGCTGGTCTTTCCAAGTCGGGTGGCGATTTTCTCCAACAGAACCAAGGCCTGGTAATGAAAGGCCGTGACCACGGTCTTGACCGGCGGGGTCATGTCATAGCCATCGCGCTCGGCGGCCGGCCAGTCCACGATGTCGCGGATGGCACCGGCATTCGAGCCAAGGAAAAATCCCTCGGGGCTCCGTTTCTCGATCATCGCCCGGCCGACCAGGGTTTGGTAGTGCTTGCGAAGCGAGGTGTCGTCGCCGGAGTAGAGGTAATCATACCAGGCGATCATCACCGACTGAAGCCGCCACTCGGTGGGCCAGGTGGGTTTTTCCAGAAGGAACTCGTGGGTCAATCGCGCCGTGTCGTATCGCGCATCGACGCAGTAGTGGGAGAGCTGGTTGATCAGCGCGTCGGCTTCGTAGGGAGTGCGCTCACGATCGCCATCGACGTAGAGGCCGAGAAAGGAGGTGGCCTTGATGCTGTATTTGCAGAGCTTCCAGACGGCATCGAGATCGGGGCTGGAGGATTCGAAGGAAGAGGCCTTTTCGTCGAAGGGCACATGCCACGAGATCCGCTTGATCTGATCAGCTGCGAAGGATGCCGGCATCTGCTCCAGCTCGACGTAGCGGAACGGAGCCGTTTCGCCGGACTCCTTCGGATTGGTGACCCAGGCTCCCGGTTTCATCCACGACATCGGCTGCCAGGTGATCGCGGGGCGAACGGCCGTGCGCGCCTTGAGCACCACCTGCTGGCTCTGATAGCGGACCGAGCCGCCTGGCTTGCGGTTCACGGTGTTGCCTTTGGCAGCGGCCTCGCCGAGATGCACGGTCACCTTGGTGTTCGGCGCGGCGTCAGGCGAAGTGATCTCCACATTTCCAAACGCCGCCGTGCCGAAATCAACGAACCAGTGGCCCTCGCCGAGCTTCTCCGCC
Source organism: Verrucomicrobiaceae bacterium (assembly GCA_027483005.1). Lineage (GTDB taxonomy): Bacteria > Verrucomicrobiota > Verrucomicrobiia > Verrucomicrobiales > Akkermansiaceae > Luteolibacter. The sequence goes on along the minus strand of JAIXVN010000295.1, from coordinate 6,834 downwards.
TTGACCGGAGGCTCGGTGGTGGACACGACCGGACTGCGCTGCTGGGCAAACGCGGACAAGGCCAAAAGGAGGTAGGAAGAGAGCAGGTAGCGCACGCGGTCAGGATGAAACGATTCTTGGTGCACCTTGTAAATAGCGCAACTCACGGGTTCTCGGGGGGCCTACCTCATTCGGGGAGGGACGGTCGGACTCCCCGATCCGGAGGCTGCCCCGGACTGAGCCAGCCCAGGTTCCCCCACTTCCCTCCATTTCAGGAAGCGGATGATTCTTGATTCCTATCCGCCCGATGGTCTTCCTCCCCGCATGCCGAACGTCGCCGTGGATCTGGGAAATCGCTCCTACGAAGTGCTTGTGGAGCCGGGGCTGCTGGCTCGCACCGGGGAGCTGCTGGCCAAAACAGGACTGAAGGGGCGCGTCGCGCTCATCAGCGATGAGGTCGTCGCTTCCTTTCACTCCGAGGCCGCCCTCGCCTCCCTCGAAGCCGCCGGCTTCTCCCCCACCCTTCACACCATCCCCTCCGGCGAGCCTTCGAAATCCCTCAGCCACGTTGAAGACCTCTGCCGCTCGATGACCCGCGCCGGCCACGACCGGAAATCGATCGTCGTCGCCCTCGGCGGCGGCGTCACCGGCGACCTTGCGGGCTTCGTCTCCGCCATTTTTTACCGTGGCATCCCCTTCGCCCAGATCCCGACGACCATCGTCTCCCAGGTCGATTCCTCGGTCGGCGGCAAGACCGGCGTCAACATCGCCGAGGGCAAGAACCTCGTCGGCTCCTTCCATCAGCCGAAGCTCGTCCTCGTCGATCCCGAAACCCTCCGCACCCTGCCCGACCGCGAGTTCCGCGAGGGCTTTGCCGAGGTGATCAAGCACGCCGCGATCCGCGATGCCGCGATGCTCGACGAACTGCTCACCCTCAACCCCGACTCGCGCGACGTCCCCGCCGACCTCATCGCGCGGAACATCGCCATCAAGGCCCGAATCGTCGAAGCCGACGAAGAAGAGCGCACCGGAGAACGCGCCTTGCTGAACTTCGGCCACACCATCGGCCACGGCATCGAGGCCTCCGTCCCCTACGGCGAGATGCTCCACGGCGAGGCGATCTCCCTCGGCCTTCGCGCCGCGGTGTTCCTCTCGAAAAAGCGCGCCGGACTCGGTGACGCGGACGCCGCGAAGATCCTCGGCCTGCTCGCCCATTTCCGCCTGCCGATCGTGCTGCCGGATGCCATCACCACCGAGACGGTTCTGGAAAAACTCAGCCGCGACAAGAAGTTCGAGAGCGGCAAGATCCGCTTCGTCGTCATCTCCGCCGCCGGACAGGCTTCTCTAACAGACTCGATCACGCCCGACGACCTCCGCGAGGCCATCGACCACCTCCGCACCCAGCCATGAATCCAGATGTTTACACCGGCGGCTTCGTCCAGACGAACGCCTATCTTCTAACAGGTCCCGGGGGCGATCTCCTCATCGATGCCCCGGCTGGCGTTTCGAAATGGCTGAAAGCGAAAGGAATCACGCCCGTCGCCGCCCTGCTCACCCACCAGCACTACGACCACGTTGAGGATGCCGCCGCGCTTCAGGAAATGGGCGTGCCGCTGTATGCCTTCGCCACCTACTCGAAGGATCTCACGCTCGAATCCGTCGCGCGGAACTGGGGCCTGCCGATCTCTGTGGTGCCCTACAGCATCGACCACCTGCTCGATCTCACTCAGCCATTTGAAATTGCCGGCCGTCGCTTCGATCTCGCCCACGTCCCCGGTCATTCCACCGACAGCGTCACCTTCCACCTCGCGGAAATGAACCTCGTCTTCTCAGGAGACACCCTCTTCGCGGAAGGCATCGGCCGCAGCGACCTCCCCGGCGGCAGTGGCCTCCAGCTCGTGCAAGGCATCGAAGCGCACCTCCTTTCGCTGCCCGACGCCACCAAGGTCTATCCCGGTCACGGTCCCTTCACCACCATCGGCCACGAGCGGGCCCGCAATCCCTACCTCGCCTAACAGCCGATCCAGGTCCCGAAGCCCGAGGACCCGTCTGACTTCACCGACCCCGAGGGCCGAATCGCGAAGGAAGCGCTCATCGGACCTTGCCCCAGCCCCGGACGACCTGACTCTCAACAGCTGGAATCTTTCAGGACAGGGATGAAATGGAGGCCGCGATGCGAGCAAGGAGTCGCAGGTGACAGGAAGAAGAGAGGCTGATCGGTCAGCGTTTGCCTCGCGCCACTTTCCGCACAAATGACTCCATCTGCGGTTGCTGCTCCTCGATCCTCTGCACCAGCTTCAACTGCGTGCGGCAGCGGTCGAGATTGTGCCCGGGACGGTGGATCTTGAAATACGTATCTCCCTCCAGGAAGTCGGTTAGAAAGCGGATCCCCGTCTCCAGCGTGATGAGCTTTCCTGCGAAAGCGAGATGGGCCAGCTCCGCCTCGTTCAGGAACCCACCAGCAGAATCCAGAAATCCCTCCACCAGGGCCTCGAACATCGGCATGCGCATGCGCACCTTGGAGAGGTCGGTTTCATCCTCCTCCGTCGGGCTGGTGGCGGATCTCACGAGATCACCAAAGTCATAGAGGGAAAGTCCGGGCATCACCGTGTCGAGATCGATCACGCAGACCGCCTCGTCCGTCTCGGCGTCGATCATCACGTTGTTGATCTTGGTGTCGTTGTGGGTGACCCGCACGGGGATTGCGGCTTCATCGCGGAGTTGCAGAAGCTGGTGGGTGTCCCCGGCACGGGCGACGATGAAATCATATTCCTCGCGCACGGCGGCAAGGCGGCCTTGGGGATCAAGCCCGGCCACGGCAACAAGGCGGTCAAAACGTTTCCGGGTGTCATGGAAATCCGGAATGGTCTCCACGATGTCCGATGCAGGTAGATCACTGACCAGATCCTGGAACGAACCAAACGCGCGGGCCGCCTGATAGGCCTGGCGCGTGTTCTCCACGACATCGTAGGTCAGGCAGCCCTCGATGAAGTTGTAGCAGCGCCAGATGCTGTCGGCCTCGCCCTCGACCCAGAAGTGGCCACCACGCGCCGGATAGAGGTTCAGGGTCTGGCCTCCAAGGTCCTTCTTCACGCGCAGCACCTTCGAGTTGATGTGCCGGGTGACCCTCTCGACGTTCCGCATCACGGCATGGGGATCCTTGAAGACGCTGCTGTTGATCTGCTGGAGAATGTAGCGGTGCCGACTGCCATCGGGCAGCTCGTAGGTGGCCCGGAAGGTCGAATTGATGTGGCCGCTGTAGATTTCCTCGCCCTCCACGAATGTGCCACCGATGGCGAAACGGTTGCCGATTTCAGAAACGAAGGACTGGATTTCCGGGGAAGTCAGGTGCGGCTGGGTGCTGTTGGAAGCCATTACTCTGTGCATACTAGGCGTGCTTCCCGTTCTGACAAACTTGAATCGCGGGAAAGTTGCCGGTAAGCCGATGCCCATGCGTCCTGCGATTCCCTTCCGCCACTACGGTATCGACGGGGACGTTTCAAGACTGGGCCACCTGATGCGGGAGGCCTGGGGCCTGATCCGCTTCGTGCCGGAAAGCCCGGCCACGGTGCTCAATCTCGCCTGCGGCCGGGCCGATGAAACCGGCGCGCTTTTCGAGGCCCTGGCCCCTGTTCCCGTCGGTTACTATCTCGGCATCGACCTGCTGCCCGGTGACATCGCGGAAGCCAGCCGACGCTGGCGCCCCTCAAGCTCAGAGACCCGGATCGAATTCAGGACCGGAGATGCCTCGATCACCCACCGGATGAAACAGCTCCCGGGCTTCGACCTCGTCTTCATCCGTCATCAGAATTTCTGGCATGATGGCCCGCAATGGGACCGCTTGTTGGAAAACGCCCTGAACTGCCTCAAGCCTCATGGAATCCTGGCCTTCACTTCCTATTTCGACCGCGAGCACGCGCTGGCCTTGGCCTCGCTCAAAATGGTCGGCGCAGAGGTCCTTCTGAACATGCGTCATTCGGCCTCACGACCGCTCGAGGATGCACCGGGAAAATCCGTGGACCGTCATCTGGCGATTGTTTCCCGCAGCAGGTGATCAAGGCGCGTAGAGGGCATCGATCATCGCCGTGCACTTGGCACTCGGGAACACGCTGAGCTCCATTTGATTCATCACGTAGGCGAACGAGAGTCCGCTCGATGGATCGCCGAAGCCATGACTGCCGCCGGCACCGGGATGGCCGAAGGCCTCCACCGAGGGACCATAGAGTCTCCGCTTCTTGATCCCCGCGCCATCGACGGGGTCCATCTGACAGCCGCAAGTGAAGGCGGTTTCCCGGAGCAGCACGCGATCGTCGGCCTGACTCTGCAATCGGCCGAGAGCCGCCCGGACTGAGGAGTTGAGAGGACTTTCCAACGTGCCGATGGCCGCCTGATAGAACTTCGCCAGCGCCGATGCCGTGCCGATTCCACCCATCGCCGGAAAGCCAGCCGACCAGGCAGAGGGTGTGTTCATTTCCTGCACGGCGTGCACCCCGCGTGGGGAGAAAAAGGCCCGCCGCGTGAGCGAGCCCTCGAGGTGGAATTCCTTGTAGAAGCCCTGCTCGAGATCGCTCTTGTCGGCTTTTCCGGGGTAAAGGGTCGCAACGCGCGGATGCAGCTCCTCGGGCAGCCCGATCCAGAACTCCAGCTCCATCGGCCCGGCGATCTCGCGATGGAAAAACTCGCCGAGCCTCAGGCCTGTTAGAAGCCTGACCGGTTCCTCGACCAGTGCCCCGAACATCCGCGGATGATAGCCATGGCCCTGCCCCAGCGGCCAGGCGGGGGCTTGGGCCTCGATGGCTGCGACCACTTCCTCATGGTTCCAGATGCTGGCCCGCTGATCGAGGGCGGCGAGACCACATTGATGGGAAAGCAATTGCGCGAAGGTGGCCTCGGAGTTCGGAAAGCCGGCCCAAACCTCAACCACCCGCGTCTGCGGACCGAGCCCGCGTTGATCCAAGGCCAGCAGAAGCGCTGCCGCTGCCGGGCCTTTCGTGGCCGAGTAAACCGGCACCAGGGTTGTCTCGGTCCATGGCCGGAGTCGCTCGCGCTCACACCAGCCCTGACCGAGCGAAAGGATCTCCACCCCGTTCCACCAGAGGCTGACCGAGGCCCCGAGCTCGGCATGATCGACGAAGTTGCGTTCGAACTCCGAGACGACGCGCTCCAGCGTTGAAAGTGTCACCGACATGCCGCCCCTTCGTTGAAGTCCGTGCGTTGATCAAGGCAAAGCCCCGAGCCCGACCAAATCCTGGTCCGCGTGGGCCGACTCGCGCAGCGATTCATCGAGGCTGAAGGCCGTGCGCAGATGCGATTTCGCCCGGGAATGCTCGCCGAGCACGGCCAGGTAGCAGGCGAGATTGTAGTGGAAGGTGGCCTCGCTGAAGAGCGCCTTCGGGCCGCGGAGCAACCAATGGCAGGCCGCGAGGGTGTCGCCCGTTTCATGCAGGCAGTAGGCCGCGTGGAGAAAGAACTGCGGTTCGGCCGGGTCCTTCAGGCAAAGCAGCCGCGCGGTCTCCGAGGCGGCATTCCAGGAGCGATCCGCCATTTCCGCGACGAGGCGCAACTCCAGCAGGGACTTCCTCACCTGGATCCGCCACGGCAGAGGCTCCAGTTCGACCAGTGCCTCATCCGGCAATCCCAATTCGAGCCAGCCAACTGCGGCTCGCACCCTCATCCGATGCTCCATTGTGTCGAGTCAGACACATTTCCAAATCGAGCGCAACTCCCCTCAACCGCCACCTCCATAAAAAATGTCCCGCCCGGTGCCATGAACCGAACGGGACGATGCCAGCCAGAAAAGTCTTCAGGATCAGCGTCGGACCCGGGCCAAGGCTGGCTTGGGCTCCGCCGCGGTCGCACCTTTGGCGACCCGGGCAGCCTCTTCTCCAACGCGCTTGAGCAACGCGATCAGCGAGGCGGTGACGAAATATTCCCTGAGCAGCACTTCGCGGCTTTCACCGCTGGAATTCTTGCGTACGATTTTCATTTGGGGATTTTGGGTTGAGCCAATGATTGGAGGCCTTGAAGCTTCCAACCTTGAAGCGATGCCACACGATCCATCTGTTTGCAAATCGTGGACCAAATTTGACGAAAGTTTCCGCTTTTCCCGGCAGGCCGCCTGCGACGTAATCCCCTTCCCGTGGCCCAGATTCCTCATGACACCATCAAGCAGGTCCTGGCCGCGACCGATATCGTGGAGCTGATCAGTTCCTACATCGAGGTGAAGCGCGCGGGCTCGGCCTTCAAGGCCCTCTGCCCCTTCCACCACGAGAAGTCGCCGTCGTTCAACATCACGCCTGCCCGCCAGACCTTCCACTGCTTCGGCTGCGGAAAGGGCGGCGACGCGATCGCCTTCGTCCGTGAACACGAGAACCTGCCGTTCTCGGACGCCGTTAGAAAGCTGGCCGGCCGCGCGGGCATCACGATCGTTGAGGAACAAAGCACCCCCGAAGCCGATCAGGCCCGCCGGGTGCGGGGCAGGCTGCTGGACGTCCATCGCGAGGCCGCCGAGTTCATGCATACCCTGCTGATGCGGTCGCCCGATGCTCAACACGCAAGGGATTACCTGAAATCCCGCGGCTTCGGCGCGGAGATGGCGAAGCGCTGGACCGTCGGTTGGATGCCGGAGAATCAGGAGGTCTTCCTCACCTGGGCACGGGCCAAGAAATTCACCGGTCGTGAACTTGTGAATGCCGGACTCGCCGCCCAACGCGATGAGAACAATCCCCGCTCCGGCCTTTACGTTCGCTTTCGTGACCGGCTGATGTTTTCCATCCGCAATGAGATTGGCGATGTGATCGGCTTCAGCGGCCGACAGCTCCGCGAAGACAAGCGCTCGGGAAAATATGTCAACTC
>JAIXVN010000462.1 GCA_027483005.1 Verrucomicrobiaceae bacterium | reverse complement strand
TGTCGTCGTGCAAGCCGGATGCCGGTTCCGGCGCGATGCTTCCACCCCTTGAGACCGGGCGCTACTACGACATCGTCTTTCCCAAGGATTCGGAATCCTTGCGTCAGACCAGCTTCAAGGTCCTTCAGGTGCGTGGCTCATGGGCCCAGGTCGAGTGCTTTGGAAACCCCGGAGACGGCATGGCTCTGCTGATGATCCAATCACTGCCGGAAATGGCCAAGGACAAGCCCAAGGAGGAGATCGACAAGATGAAGGCCGATGGACTGGCCAAGCTCCGCGAAAAGATCCATCCGAAATGGATCAACCTGAGCCTGGCCCGCACGATCTCCGAAACAAGCGAGGAGAATCTCAAGCTGCTGAAGGATCTTTGATCCCGATTCAACACGTCGGTTTCTCTAACAGGGCCGCGCCCCCCTGTGGAATCCCCTCTTCCTCTTCCTCTTCCTTGAAACTGAAAACTTGACCCTTCTCCTCAAACCTTGAACAGCCCGCCGCGCTTCCCTCCCAGGACGGCGGCGCCGATGATGGCGACGGAAAGGAAGGCCATCGACCAGACGCCGAGCGCGGCGGCGAGTTCGGTGCCGTTGCCGAGGGTGCTGAGGAGGGTGTAGATCGCCTTGGTGATCGGGTAATGCTGGGCCTGCTGGGCGAGGATCAGGCTGTCGCTGACCTCCAGCATGGCGAAGGCGAAGGCGAGGATCGAACCGGCGGCAAGGTTTGCGCCGATGAGTGGGATCGAGACGCGGCGCAGGGTGCGGAAGGGATTGGCTCCCAGCGAGGCGGCAGCCTGTTCGAGCATGATGTTGCTCTGCTGGAGTCCGGCCACGGCGGAGCGAACGATGTACGGCAAACGTCGTATCCCGTAGGCGATGACGAGCAGGAAGAACGGGCTGCCCCCTTCCCCGACGAGGAAATGGAAGGCCTTTCCCTCCTGCGAGAGGGCGAGATACCCGAAGGCCATCACCAGTCCCGGCACGGCCAGCGGCATCATGACCATCGTGTCGAGAAACCCGCGGCCCTTGAGGTCGCTGCGCACCACCACCCAGGCCACGCCGAGTCCGATGACCAACGCGAGCAAGGTGGCGCAGGAGGCATACATCAGGCTGTTCTGGATCGAGGGCACCACCAGACCATTGCCGAGCGCCTCATGGTAATGACGCATCGTGAGATGCTCGGGGATGACCGAGCCATACCAGGTCTCCGCCACGGAGAGCAGCAGCACGCCGAGGTGCGGGATGGAGGCCACGATGAACACCGCAGCGAAAACAGAGGCGCAGAGCAGGCCTTTCACGCCACCGACCTTCTCGACGTTCATCCGACCCTTCGGTCGCGGTGCCGTGCCGAGTGGCGAGCGGCCCATGACGAGCTTGGAAAAGGCGAACACGAGCGCGGCCGCCACCAGCAGGATGGCGGTGAGTGCGTAGGGGATCGGGTTTTTGTCGAGGCCCTTGATGCCGTCGTAGATCTGCACCGGAGCCACGCGGGCGAAGTCGAAGACCAGCGGCACTCCGAGTTCGGTGAAGGCCCAGATGAAGACCACCGAGGCCCCTGCGAACACGCCGGGCATGGCGAGCGGCAGCGTGATTTTCCAGAAGCGTCGGAATGGCGAGCAGCCGAGGTTCTCCGCCGCCTGCTCCATGGCCGGGTCGAGATTCGACAAGGCTGCGGCGATGTTCATGTAGAGGATCGGGTAAAGGTGCAGGGCGTTCATCAGCACGATGCCGGTGAAGCGTCCGTTCGCGAGCCAGTCGTAGGGGGCGTCGGCCGCCATCCACCCGAGTTTCATCAGCAGGGCATTGAGCGCGCCATCGACGCCGAGCATTTGTTTCACGCCGACGGCCCCAACGAAGGGCGGCAGGATCATCGGCGCGAGCACCAGCACGCCGAGGGCATTCTTGAAACGGAAGTCGTAGCGGTGGCCAATGAGGGCCAGCGGGAAGGCGATGAGCAGGGTCGCCACCGTGCTGACCGCCCCGAGGATGAAGGCGTTCCAGAGGCCCTCGCGGTAGATCGGATTTCCAAACACCGAGCCGATGAAATCGAAGGTGAAGGCACCATCCGCCGGACGGACGAAGGCCTGTTTCACGACCATGCCTGCCGGGTAGAGGAAGAAGACGGCGAAGAGCAGGCTGGTGACCAGCGCGATGAGGAGGGCAGGACCACGTTTCATGTCAGCGGGCGGTGGAGGTCGTGGAGGCTTGTTTCGCGAGTTGCTCGGCCATGCGGTAATTCGTGCGGAACCACTCGCCGAGCTCGGCCGCACGGGCGGCGGCGGCGAGCGGGTTATCCTTGTTGTCGAGCACCGGGTCCCCCTTCCCCATCTTCTCATAGGAAACGGCGGAGACATTGGTGAAGGCAGTCATCGCCTCCTCCGGAAATCCAGCGGCCTTCATCGCCTTCCACGCGCTCTTCATTTCCTCGTGCGAGTCGATGCAGGCGATCTTCACCAGGTTGCGGAGGGTGTTGAAGGTCTTCCCGGTCAGCGCGCGATCGTAGGTGATGGTGCCGCCGTCGGTGTAGGGATTGCTTTCGGGGTTGATCGAGTTGGCGAGATTTTCCGGCGAATAAACATCGCGGCGGATCGGCGAGCGATGGAGCGCGTGGGTCTTCGGTCCTCCTGGCGTGCCGGGTTTCCCTGACCAAAGGATCTGGCCTTCCGGCGAAAGCACGAACTCGACGAAGGCCTGTGCGATCTCAGGATGTGGCGCGCCTTTCAAGACCGCGATCGGGTCGGCACTCAGCGTGGCCCCGCCGACGGGCGAGCGCCAATCGACCCGCGAGGTGCCGTTCGGGCGCATCAGTTCCTGATGATAGGATCGACCGTAAAAGTCGATGCACATGCCGGCCGCCGCATCGCCTTGTCCGATGTCGTGGGGAACCTTCGAGGCGCTGTCGGTGAAATAGCGGGCATTGGCTCCCATTTTCAGGATCAGCCGGATGCCGTTGTCCCAGCCCTCGGCCTTGGCTTTCTCAAGGTCAGGCCCTGCATTCGAAAGCGCGCGCTGCATCTGGTCCTGCACGACGAGTTCAAAGGCACGTGCCACCGAACCGCTCTTCATCGGATCCGCCAGCGCCACCGAGCCGACGAGCTTTGGATCGGCGAGATCATCCCAACGCTGCGGCGCGGCGGCCCCTAGGCGTTTCAACACATCGGGATTGTAGGCGACGCCGAAGCGCGACACGCAGCAGCCGACCCAAACATGATCCGGCGGGAAATAGTTCTCACCTGTGAATCCAGGCGGCACCGGTGCATTCTCGCCGAACCATTCCGGATGCGTCTTGAAGACTTCGAGCGGTGCCAGTCGGCCGAGTTTGGCCTGCGTGGCGAAGTCGGGCTCGCCACCGCCGAAGAACAGATCGACGCCGATTCCTTCGCGACCGGTCTCCGCCGCCGCCTTGAAACCGGCCCCGAGGACCATCGCGATCTCGGAGGTGCCGCCCGGAGTACGCCAGTCCACGTAGATCGTGCGACCCGTCTTCTTTTTCCACCAGCCAGCGAAGGCTTCGCCGAACTCCTCGCGGATCGACTCGTTGTGGGGCGTGAGGACGACCAGATGATCCTGCGCCTTTTCCGGAGTCACGGTCACGGTTTCGCGACGCATGGTGATCGGCAGGGCGACGATCAGGGCAAGCAGGCCGAAGATGATGAGCGCGCGTTTCATGCCTTCAGGACCACCACGTCGTCATGTCGGGATTGAACGATCACCGGGGTTTCTCCGGGCTCGTGGATCACGTGGGGATTGAGCTCCACGACCTGCTGTCGGCCGATGGCGGTCTCGATCCAGTACTGGATGCGCTGGCCGAGATAGGTGCGCTCGACGATCTTTCCTGTTAGATGGTTGTCCTGAGCCGTGCCGAGCCTCCAGGCTTCCGGACGGATGGAAAGCGTGACCTTTTCCCCGGCGGTCGGATTCCAGTTTGGATCTGAAACCCGGCCAACCATCGGGCCACCTCCGGTCTTCACGGTCGCGAAGCCCGAGCGGAACTCCTGCACCTCGCCCTCGATGAGATTCGTCTCGCCGATGAAGTTCGCGACGTAGGCGCTGCGCGGCGTGCGGTAGATCTCCTCTGGCGTGCCGAGCTGGCCGATCTTGCCATTGGAAAGCACCGCCATGCGGTCGGCCATCGCGAGGGCCTCCTCCTGATCGTGGGTCACATAGATCGCGGTGAGGCCATTCTCCTTCACGATGCGTCGGATCTCGCGGCGCATCTCGACGCGGAGCTGGGCGTCGAGGTTCGAGAGAGGTTCATCGAGCAGCAGGCACTTCGGTTTCACCACGAGGGCGCGGGCGAGCGATACACGCTGCTGCTGGCCGCCGGACATTTGATCGATCGAGCGGTCGCCGAATCCGGAAAGCTTCACCATGTCGAGCGCCTCGGCGACGCGGGTGCGGATCTCGGCCTTGGGCACCTTCCGCTCTTCCAGGCCGAAGGCCACGTTCTGGCCGACGGTCAGGTGGGGCCAGAGAGCGTAGCTTTGGAACACCATCGCAGCCTCGCGCTTGTGGGGTGGGAGCCTGGTCACATCGCGCTCACCGAAATGGATCGACCCGGAGGTCGGGATTTCCAGACCCGCGATGCAGCGCAGGAGGGTGGTCTTTCCGCAGCCCGAGGCCCCGAGCAGGAAGAACAGTTCCCCGGGCGCAATTTCCACGCTGACTCCGTCGAGGGCACGAACGCCCCCGAATTGTTTCACGACTGTCTCAACGCGT
>JAIXVN010000342.1 GCA_027483005.1 Verrucomicrobiaceae bacterium | reverse complement strand
TTCTGAATTTTTAAGACAGCTTCTCAGACGTTTCGGTCCGGACAACCATCGTCAAAACTCCCCGAACAAATCCATCTGCGGCGGATTCGCCGAGGGCAGGTCGGGGGACTGGCGGGTGTTCTTCGCCTTCGGACCCTGGGCGCGGGCTTCGGGTTTGGTGGAGTTCAGTTCGAGATGGGAAAGGATGGTCTTCGCACGTTCGAGGACGGACTTCGGAAGGCCGGCGAGACGGGCGACCTGGATGCCATAACTCTTGTCGGCGGCACCGGGCAGGATCTTGCGGAGGAAGATGATTTCCTCGTTCCACTCCCGAACCGCCACGTTGAAGTTGGCCACTCCCGGACGGGTGGCCTGGAGGTCGGTGAGTTCATGATAGTGCGTGGCGAAGAGCGTGCGGCAACGGGTCTCGTCGTGCAGGTGCTCGGCTACGGCCCAGGCGATCGAGAGACCGTCGAAGGTGGCGGTGCCGCGGCCGATTTCATCGAGGATGACCAGCGAGCGCTCGGTGGCGTGATTCAAGATGAGGGCAGTTTCATTCATCTCGACCATGAAGGTGGAGTGGCCTCGAGAGAGGTCGTCGGAGGCGCCGACGCGACAGAACACGCGGTCCACGAGGCCGATGATGGCGCTTTCAGCCGGAACGTAGGCCCCGATCTGGGCCATGATGGTGATCAGTGCGACCTGGCGGAGATAAGTCGATTTACCCGCCATGTTGGGACCTGTTAGAATCTGGAGCCGCGAGGTGGCCGGGTCCATGGCGGTGTCGTTCGGGACGAACTTTTCGCCGGTGAGCGTACGATCGAGCACCGGGTGTCGGCCGTTGACGATTTCCAGGCGGCTGGAGTTTTCCAACTGAGGGCGGCAATGGCGGTGGAGCTGCGCGCTTTCCGCGAGGACGCAGAGCACGTCGATCTCGGCGATGGCGGCGGCGGTGCGCTGGAGGGCGTCGAGGTGGGTGACGACCTGCTTGCGGAGGTCGAGAAAAAGCTCGGTCTCGAGCTGCTTCGAGCGTTCCTCGGAGCCGAGGACCTTGTGCTCCATTTCCTTGAGCGCCGGGGTGATGTAGCGCTCGCAGTTCGCCATCGTCTGCTTGCGGGTGTAGTCGTCCGGGACCTTGGCGAGCTTCGAGGAGGTGATCTCGATGAAGTAGCCGAAGACGTTGTTGAACTTGATCTTCAGCGAGTCGATGCCGGTGCGCTGGCGTTCGGATTCCTGGAGCTGGGCGATCCAGCCCTTCCCATCGCGCGAGGCGGCGCGGAGTTCATCGAGCTCGGGCGACCAGCCATCGCGGATCATGCCGCCGTCGCGCAGGTTGGCGGGCGGTTCGTCGGCGAGGGCGCTGGAGAGCAGGGTGGTGACCTCGGTGAAATCGTGGAGGGAGGAGGAAAGAGAGGATTGGGGATTGGAGATTGGAGATTGGGGAAGAGAAAGAAGATCCGCTTTCAGCGCGGGGATGTGACCCAGCGAAACGGCGAGGGCCTGAAGGTCGCGGGCATTTCCGGAGCCTTGGGCGAGGCGGCCGGTGGTGCGTTCGATGTCGCGGATGCCCTTCATCGACTCGCGGCATTTCGAAAGGATGAAGGGCTCGCGCAGGAAGGAGGCGATGATGTCCTGGCGGGCGGTGAGGGTTTCCAGATCACGCAGCGGGTGCAGGATCCAGTCGCGCAGCAGCCGCGCGCCCATCGGGGTGGCGGTGTTGTCGAGCGCGCCGAGGAGGGTGTGGGGCTTGCCGGAGCGGGACTCGACGAGGTCGAGATTGCGCTGCGAGGCGGCATCGATCAGCACGTGGCTGGCGGACTCACGGACGCGGAGCGAGCGGAGGTGGTCGCAGTTTCTGCGGAGCTGGTGGACGAGGTAATGCAGCACCGCGCCCGCCGCACCGGTGGCGGCGTGGAGGCCGGCGCAGCCGAAGCCATCGAGCGAGTGGACGTTGAAATGATCGCGCAGCAACTGGCCGGCGTGGTCGGGCAGGAAGGCGTAGCCGTCGTAGGGCAGCGAGTTGACGAAGATCGGGAAATCCGCGCTCTGGTGGTCGGGGATCAGCAGCTCGGAGGGCGAAATGCGGCCGATCTCATCCGCGAGCTGCGCGGGGTCATCGAACTCGGCGACGGTGAACTCGCCGGTGGTGTGATCGGCGCAGGCGAGCCCGAGCTTTTTCCCCTGCTTGAAGACGGCGGCGAGGTAGTTCGGCCGCTGGTCGTCGAGCAGGTTCATGTCGTCGATCGACCCGGCGGTGAGGATCCGGGTGATCTCGCGCTCGACGAGTTTTCCGGGCTTCGGATCCGAGGTCTGCTCGGCGATGGCGACACGCTTTCCGGCCTTCAGCAGTCGGGCGAGGTAGCCTTCCGCGGCGTGAAAAGGCACGCCGCACATCGGGGTGGTGTGGCGTTTCGTGAGGGCGACGTTGAGGATCGGCGCGGCCACCTGGGCATCCTCGAAGAACATCTCGTAGAAATCGCCGAGCCGGTACATCAGGATGACGTCGGCAGGCAGGGAGCGCCGCATGGCCAGATACTGGGCCATCATCGGGGTAAGCGCGTCGCCGGACATGCCGGAAGAGTCAGGAGCCGCGTGCGAAGTGGCAAGAGGGAAGATCGCGGTGATTTCGTGTTGGAAAGAGGCCGGGTTTCGGCTCGTATTCCGGGCGTATGAAATTCCACATTTTTGGTTTGGCCCTCGTCGCCACCCTTTGCCTGTCCCAGCCGTTGGTTGGACAGGAAGACAAGAAGGAAACGCCCCTCGGCAAGCAGATGGAGGCGATGAACGACGCCTTCAAGGCGATCCGCAAGGAAGCCGACCCTGCCAAGGGCGCCACGCTCGCCCGCACCGCCCAGGACGCCCTGCTCAAGAGCCTCGTCGAAACCCCGAAGGTCATCGCCGACCTGCCGGAGGCCGAGCGGGCCAAGGCTTCGGCCAACTACCGCACGCTCATCGGCAAGGCCTTCGTGACCTTCAGTGAGATCGAGGAAGCCTTCATTGCGAAGGATCTCGAAAAGGTGAAGACCCTTGTCGAAGGCGTGCGCGACCTGAAGAAGCAAGGCCACGACAAGTACATGGAGGACGACGAAGGTTGATCCACCGTCCATCGGCCTGATATCATCTCACCAAAGAGGCCCGTGCGGAATGTCCGCATGGGCCTCGATGGTTTCGGGGAAAGCAGTGGGCGGGATCAGTCCTCGACCTTGACTGTCGATCCGATCTTCATCTTGGAATAGACGATCGGCATCACGGTGCTGGGCCCGCGGATGCA
>JAIXVN010000606.1 GCA_027483005.1 Verrucomicrobiaceae bacterium | reverse complement strand
GCTGGTGATGTTTCCGGTGAGGGTGCCGCCTTCCGCGCCGATGGTGGTGTCACCGGCGAGGGTAATGTTTCCTCCGAGGGTCGTCGCGAGACGGATGGCGCCACAGGCTTCGCTGTTGCCCGTGCCCGAAACGGTGATGCCGCCGGAAAGGGTGCTCGGGTTTGTGTTGGGGAAAAGTTGGGAACCGCTGTCGATGATCAACGGCGCACTGGTGGTGACGCCCTGGATGCCCCACTTGTCGCCGTTGGCTCCGAGGTTGGAGAGCTGGATGGTGCCGGTGAAACCGCCGATGCCGGACAAGAAGGTGCTCCTGGCGGTGGTGTTGGCGGCGAAGGTCAGCTTGAGCAGGCCGGTGCCAGTGAAGGTGTTGGCGACCGTGACATTGCTGCCCGAGACGTTGGTGTTGTTGAGCGTCAAGGTCGTTCCGGAAGCAATCGAGGCGGCTCCGGTTCCGAGCGAGTTCTGGGTGGTGTTGACCGTTGCGGTGACGGCTCCTCCGGTGAGGGTGGTTCCTCCGGAGTAGGTGTTGACACCGGAGAGGGTGAGGACGCCGGTGCCTTGCTTGACGAGTGCTCCCGTCCCGGCGATGGGACCGGATGCCGTGGTGCTGGAGGTGCCTGCGACGGTCAGGGTGTTGGCCTGCAGGTTGACGGATGAAGCGGCCCCGGAGGTGAGCGAGCCGATGGTTTCGCTGGAGTCGAGCCGGAGCGTGACACCGGCGTTGTTCGCGAGGGTGATTGCCGCGGTGTCGGCGATGCTGCTGCCGCCGGCAAGGGCGAGTGTGCCGCCGTTGACCGCGGTGGTGCCGGTGTAGGTGTTGGCGGCACTGAGGGTGAGAGCGCCGGTTCCGGACTTGGTGAGGCTGACCACTCCCGTTCCGTTGTCGGTGATGAGCGAGGAAATGGAGGTGGCGGTGGCACTGCCGTTGATGACGTCCAGCGTGCCTGCCGTGTTGTCCGATCCACCGCCAGTGAGGGTTCCGTTGGTGATGGTCAGTCCGTTGGTGCCGGCCTGGATCGTGCCGACGTCACTGAGGCGGAGGGTATTTCCCGAGCCGACGTCAACGAGGGTGGAGGCGATGGTTCCGGTATTGGAAAGGGTGCTGATGGTGGTGGTGCCGGAAGTGGCAAGGGCCACGTTTCCTGTGGAGCCTGCCTCGATGATGCGGACATTGGCATCAGGCGAATCAGCAATGGAACCACCGAGGCGATCCACATCGGCGTATCCGGTGTAGGCGACGATGTTGTCGAAGCCGTCCTTGGTGGCGCGGCCGCCATTGACCGTGATGTAGCCGGGGAGGAGGCCATTGGTCAGCGGAGTGGTGGTGGTGGCGATGTTGTCAGCCAGCACGTTGAGGATACCGCCCGTGTTGTTGATGTTGCCGAGGGCAATCTTGTTCGCGCTGCTGCCAGAGCGGGAAATGTATGAGTTCCCGGAGATGTTCGTCGCGGAGACGACTTCGAGGTGGGAGGTCGCAAACGAACTGGTGAGGTTCAGAACGGCCCCCTCACCCAGCGTCAGAACTCCTGCGTCCGCCAGCTTGTTGCTGTCCTGAGTGGTGTAGTCGAGAGAGAGGGTCCCTGCGGAAACGGTGGTGGAGCCGGTGGCGGTATTGGCTCCGGAGAGCGTGAGGGTTCCGGTGCCCACTTTGGTGAAGGCTGCGGGACCGCTGAGGACGCCTGAGAGGCCGGCGTTGACGCCGTTGCTGCTGATCGTGACTGGGTAAGCAGCATCAAGGAGGGAGACTGGATTGGGCAGTGTGATCGCGTTCTCAAAGCGGAGGTCACCGAGCGAGCTGGCGTTCGAGTTGAGTTCGAGCGTGTTGGTGGAAGCTCCGAGCGACGCCGAATTGGTCACCACCACACCCCCGCGGTTGACCCTTACTCTTCCAGCGAAGGTGTTGGTTCCAGCCAGTCGGTAGGTGGTGGTGGTGTCACCGCCTGTGTTGCTGTTGAGGAAGAGGGTGGCGTTGGTTCCGCCGCCGCTGATGGTGCCAGTGAGGTTGAGCTGGGTGCCGGTGGCGGCGCCGCCGGTGTTCTTGACAATGCTGTAGTTCTGTGCGGTTCCAGGAGCCGGAAGGGAGATGTTGTTGGCAACGGTGGTGGCGGCGTTGTTGGCGATGGTGAGGCTGGTGGCGGCGGTGCTTGTGATTGCCAGTGGGCCGGTGCCCAGGCCGGTTCCGGAGTTGATGGTAAGGCGCCCTGAGGCGAACGTGGTGCCCCCGGTGTAGGTGTTCGAGTTTGTCAGGAGCACGCCGGCCGTGGTTGACAGGTTCGAATTGATTGTCACCGGACCTGAACCGGAAACGACGCCACTGAGGGTCATGTTCTTGCCGTCCCAGACTGCATTGAGTGTGGCCCCGGAAGCCCCCACCGCAAGCGTACCGGAGAGGGTGTGGTTGCCGTCTTGATTGAGAATGGTGCCACCATTGACGGTCAGGTTGTTGGCGATGGTGAAGGTCGCGTTGTTCTTGATCCAGAGCTGCAGGGTTCCAGTTGAGTTTACGGTGACCGGGCCCGTGCCGAGAGCGTCTACGCGGGCCGTATCGGCAGCCGTGCCACCGGTTCCAATCGACAGAACACCTTGGGAAATCGTGGTGCCACCCGAGTAGGTGTTGGCAGCGGTGGTGTTGTTGATGGCGATCGTATTCGCACCGGTTTTGGTGAGGGAGAAGGCTCCGGAAATCACGCCTCTGAGGTTGCCGGTGCCGGCGAAGCTTCCAACGGTGGTGTTCTGGGCCAGCGTGATGGTTCCTGAGATGGTTGCACCGTTTTCGAGGCGAAGGGCACCGAAGTTGTAGCCTGTTTCGGTCCAGCCGGTGCTGTTCAGGGTGAAGTTGTTGGCGAGCGTGATCGCGCTGGAAACATAAACCTGGCCAGCGCCGGTGATGTTGACCGCGCCAGTGCCGAAGCCTGTGGCGTTGTTGGTGCTGACCCTGACGTCCGAAATGTTCGTGCCACCGTTGTAGGTGTTGGCCGCATTCAGGCCGAACACGCCGTTGCTCAGTGTTTGTGCCGTGGTGACGCCATCGACGTCATTGTTGAAAGTGAGGGACTTGCCGGTTCCAGAGATAATGCCGCTGAGGACCTGCTGGGTCGATTGATTGGAACGAATGACGCCGTTGTCCACAAGGGTGATCGGGGCGCTGATCGTGTTGCCGACATTGGAGGTGAAATCGACGGTCGCGTCCGCTGCGGCGGTGCCATCGAGTCTGATCGAGCCCGTGCCACCTGCTGCGACGGTGTAGGCGAAAACCGTGGCGGTCGGGTCACCGATGTTCAGGTCACCCACCGTGGCGGTGACTCCTGTGCCGATCGTCACGGTTCGGGCGGCGGTGATGTTGAAGAGGAGATTGACTGCGTCTCCGGCGGCGGTGCCGGGAACTGCCGCAGGATTCCAGTTGCCAGCGGTCTCCCAGTTTCCGGCTGCATCAACGTTCCATGATCCACCGGCTGCGAAAAGTGGCGAGGCAGTCAGCGCCATGGCCAGGGTGATTCCGCTGCTGTTGAGAAGGCTGCGGAGGGATAAAAGAAAACGATTGGAGTTCTTAGGTTTCATGGGAGGTTTTACTTGTAACAAAAAAGACAACAAGTGGATAGCTGCAGATCAGGTCGGCTTCAAGGGGAAATTTACTGAGATCTTCACCCGGAAGCTCTTCCCCGGGTGAGCTGATTCGACGAAGCAAACCACCGCGAGCTTCGCCAAAAATCCGCGATGAACGCCCTTGGCAATGAGGCCAGTATCAATAATCAACAAGCCTTGACGATCAGAGACCCCACTCGGGATGGGCGCTCTGATTTTGTTCACGGCAGAGGAAAGAAAGGAAGAGTTTGAAGCTTTGCGATCACAGGGCAGCCGAGCAGACGGACGGGGGAGAGGGTTGCTCCACTGAGGATGCTCACGCTGTTGGCGATCGAGCCGGTGCCGTCTTTGGTGAGCGTGGCTCCAGAGGCGGTGATGGCACCCTGAATCTGGAGCTGGGCTCCGGAAGAGACCGTGGTGCCGGAGGCCGAGCTGCCGAGAGGATTGGCGTTCTGGATGTTCACCGTGCCGGCGTTGAGGGATTGCGCGTTGGGGTCTGGAGGTTCATGCTGGCCCACATCCAATGTCCATTGATCGCGAAACTGCCAGCTTGCCCGGGGATTCCATCCGGATCGGAGTGGTCCAACTGGCCATGAAGCCGACTTCCGGTCTCGACTCGTTCCTGTCCGAGCTCCGGTTCTTCATTCGCACGGTGGCCGGCTATCAGGCAGACTTCGTGGTCTTTCCCGAGTATGTGGATGCCGCACTGATGGCTCCCCATGATCACCTCGGGACAAGAGCTGCGATCCGCGAACTGTCCCGGTTGACGCCCGCGATGCTCGATTTTTTCAGGCAGCAGGCAGTGGAGCAGCGGATCAACATCATCACCGGAAGCTTGCCGGTTCTGGAAGATGGAGTGCTCACCAATGCGGTGTGGTTGTGTCGCCGCGATGGCAGCTCAGAGCGCCAGGAGAAGCTCCACATCACGCCGAGCGAGGAAAGCGAGTGGCACATGTCCGGCGGTTCGGCGCTGCGGTCCTTTGATACCGACTGCGGCCGCATCGGGATGCTCATCTGCTACGACGTCGAGTTCCCGGAGCTGGGTCGATTGTTGGCCGATCAGGGGATGGACCTGCTCTTCGTGCCGTTCTGCACGGACACGCCCTCGGGCTATCAGCGCGTGCGCCTCTGTGCCCAGGCCCGGGCGATCGAGAATGAATGTTATGTCATCATTGGCGGGAGTACCGGACTTCTGCCCGGTGTGACCAACATGGAGATGCAGCATGCGAAATCAGCGGTCTTCAGTCCGTCCGACCATGGGTTTCCGCCGAATGGGATCGTGGCGGAGGTTGAGAGCAGCACGGAGACCATCCTCATTGCCGAGGTGAAGCCGCGTTTGCTGCGGGAGCTTCGTGAAAAGGGCAGCGTTCGAAATCTCCGGCAGCGCCGTCAGGATCTGGTGCAGGTGAAGTGGAAGGAAAGTGCCCTACCTTGAATCTCCGCCCCTGGATTCCGCGGGTCTGGAAATCAGGAGCGTCAGAATGATGAGCAGCATGGACAGGACCTGAAGGCCGACCAAGGTTGCGGTCATCAGGCTTCTTTCATCGAGTGCACCATTGATCGCAATGAGGATTCCAAGCAGCAGGAACGAGCGCGTGCCGGCGATCTCCAGATGAACGAAGCGGATCCAAACCACCGCCGCCACGAGGGCAGACCAGAAGAAAACCGGTCCGGTCAGCACGTAGGTGAGACCACCCAGTTGCAGCACGTCGCCGATGTCATGTCCGCTGTCAGGGGCCAGGCTGCTCAGCGTTCCGACACCCGCCACGAAGAACCAGAAGCAACCAACCCGTTTCCAGGTGCTGGACAGGGCATTGAGCCAGGCATCGGTCGTTTCCAGCCCGAATCTCACGTGAAAATGGGTCGGATTCACCACCTCACCACGTCTTCTCGCCGCGCAGGGTCTGGAACTTCGGGTCGTAGAGATTGAACTCGACCCGGCTGAAAGCGCTGGGCTTGAAGCTGGCGTTGCCGAAATTCTGGCTGAATCCCTGAAGGGCGTCCGGAGAGGCGGCATCGAGCCTGAAGACCACCCGGCTGCCGTCCGGGAACCAGGCGCGGACATCGCCGTTCTTGAGAATGGCCTCCTCCCGATCCACCGGCTTCAGGGCGATGGTCTTGAGTCGCGAGACCGGCAGCTTCAGTTCCTGGAAGCTCGTCTTCACCCGCATGATTCCCTTTTCAATGCCGAGCACCTCGCCGAACAGCGTATCACCATTGCGGAGGGTCATGCGGCCCGGCGTGGGCTCCTCCTTCTTCGAAGTCTCCTTCTCTTGGTTCTCCTCTTCCTCCGCCGCATCCAGGTTCTCCGGGGTGGGCTGGTGTTCCACCGTTCCGTCCCATTCGGTGATCTCGATCCTGGACAGCGTCAGCGGACTGGAATCCTCCGCCTGGAAATGCAGGCCGCCACCCATCGCGCCCTTCTTGAACTCGGGGTCATTCCAGACCGCCACCGAGCGGCCATCGATGATCAGGTTGAAGACGCCCTTCTTGCGGTCGATGCAAAGCTCGACGCGGGCCTTTTCATTTTCGCTGAACTCGGGAACGTTGAACGACTGTCCAACGGAACTGTTGCCAGCGTCACCGTTGTGGTTCCAGTGCTTGCGCAGAGAGACAGACCTGCGCAGGACGGTGAGCTCGTAGAAGTTGGAGGGATCCTTGGTGTTGGCGTTATCCGAGCAGAAGAAGACGCGGAAATGAGGCTGGCCTCGCCAGACGAGATCAAAGGCGGTTCTCGAAACCTCGGGCATCTTCACATCTCTGGCGATCTGTCCGCGACCGCTGGACTTGAATCGGTTGAGCTCGAAGCTCCAGGCCTTCTCATCATCAAGACGTTTCCAGCCGTCCAGGCCCTCGGGTCCCTGAAAGATCATCTTCGGCCGGTCAATGATCCTCACCCCCTCGACCATCGGCCGCCTGAGCGTGACCCTTCCGGCATACCAGGTGTCGAGTTCGATCGCGGAGTCTGACACGCCGGCCAACTGGCCGCGGAGGGAATCGCCGTTGGTCAGGCTGACAATGGCCTCGCACTTGGCGTCGATTGTTGGAGCGGCCGGGGTCTGGTTGATCTCCAGCACCTGGTTCATGAAGAACGGGGCGGCGGCTTCGAGTTCGGGGGAGGACCAGCGGATCAGGTCCTTCTCGATTGCGGTCACGCTGCCGGGAAGGATGTCCTGATTGAAGAAGCGGATGTTTCCGGGTCCGGCATCGGCAAGGAGCGGACCGGAGGTCAGCAGCAGGGAGGCGAGTAGCGTGCGGGTGATCATTCCTTGGATTCGGTTTCCGAAGCCGGCGGGGCCTGTTCGATGGAGAGGAGCGAGGCGCGCTTCAGGGTCATTGGGCCGAGAAGGGGATGGGCGACCTGGAGGTCATCGCCGGAGAGGGTGCAACCCGCGACCTTCAGGGTTCCTCCGTCGCGCAGCGTGAGGATCAGCGGCATGACCTTGTCTTTGTCCTCATTGGCCTTGATGTCGGCGAAAAACACGGTGGAGACCTTCTTTGCAGGAATGACGATCGGCTCTTCGAGAAGGGGGCTCCTGAACACCAGCGAGGGCTCCGAATTGGCGCCCAAGGTGACGGACTCCAGGCGACCACTGTATCGGTCTCCCTGGGCGTCAATCAGAGCATCGGACTTCTTGTCGCCACGGTCCTCGGTGCGGTGGCGGTCTCCGGTGGCATCCCACGAGAGGATGCGGAAGTCGCTGATGCGATGTTCGGACTCATTGCCGGTGTTTGACTCGAAGGAAATGCCCCCTGATTTCGGGGCGGAGGTGGCATCCGTGAACCGGCCCTCCAGGTTTCCATCGAGGTAAAGCCAGACCATCGACTGGGTGCGGTCCACACGGACCTCCACGTTCATCTGGGAATTGCTGAAGCTGTCCGGCCGGCGGGTCAGGGTGGTGAAGGGCAGATAGGTCCGTCCGGCGCTGTTGCTGTTCTGTCGATGCAGGGTGAACCCGCTGTTGTTGAACTGCATGAGATAGCGGTCGGGCGACTTCAACTGCTGATCCAGCGGATCGGCGAAGCACATGCGGATGTTCGGCATGCCCTTCCAGGAAAGCCGGAAGCGGATGATGTACTGGTCCGGCAGTTCGAAGGCGCGGGAAAGCGGCCCGGACGAGAAGGAGGAGAAGGTTCCGTCCTTGAAGCGCCAGGCATTGGTGGTCCAGCCTTTCATGCCATCCGTGCCGACGTAGAGTGGCTTCTCGGAAAGAATGCCTAGCTCCAGCGAGCTGATCGCGGAACGTGGGATGCCCAGCTCTCCGGAAAACGAGGTGCCGACCTTGAGGGAGTCGCCGTCGAGGCCCTTGAGCTCACAGGGAAGGATGTCGCCGCTGAGCAGTTTCACCCTCGTCGTTCCGGAGGAAAGGGTCTCCGGGGATTCCGCGAAGGTGATCTTCTTCAATGATCCGGGGCGGAGTTGAAGTGGCTCGGCGGCAAGTGGGCTCTGCAGCCGGACACCGCCGTTCTCGGTGATGGCAGTGACGGTGCCTGCCAGACGGGCTTCGCCGTTCAGGGTCAGCTCATCCGCTGCGCAGGGGCAGCATGAGGCGAGCAGGGCAAGGGTTCCCAGCCTCCGGAGTTTAGAATTCAGGGTCCCAGTCATCGAGAAAGCTGTTGGTGTTCTTGAAATCGAGCATCACGGCGTAGTCGAGGTTGACGCTCATCTTCCCGGCGATGGGAGACGTGAGGGTGAGGCGATCCGGCGTGCCTTCCGAAGGCTTGCCGGAAATCTTTCCGAAGGGATGGAAACGGACCGCAACTTGGTCGGCGGTCGGTTCGCTGTTCTTTGCGAGGCGGTTGCGGGCGAAGCGCACCTCGGCGACTTCCGACATCGGGAACTCGAAGTTTCCATAACGGCCCTTGAACTGAAGCTTGTCCGCGCTCAGGCCGCTGATTTCACCCGAAAAGCGGTCGGTGCCGTTCGCCAGCAGGACGATGTCCTGATCCTCGGTCTGGAGGCTGCGGGCGGCATCGGGCATGCCGTTCCACTCCGCCACGACGAGGTCGGAAATCCGGACCTGGGCCCCGGGTCCCTGGACCTGGAATCCGATCGACCCGCCCTTGCCGGAGTAGGGCGCTCCGGCGACCTCGGGCGCTTCGGTCCACTGCATCGCGAACTCATCATTCAGGAACAGCGAGATCTCGCCGCTGTGGCGGTTGCAGCGGATTTCCACCGTGGCCTCGCCGGTTTCAGAAAGCCGGATGCCGGTGGTGCCGGACTGGACGCGCTCGACGATTGGCTTGCCGTCCTTGTCGTATCCGCTGCGGTAGAGGATGACGTAGTTCGGATAAAGGTTCATCACGTAGGCGTTGCCGAAGAGCTTCGGGTAGTTCTGCACGCCACCGAAATCCTGTCGCGCCGGCTTCTGATCGTCGCCTGCCTTGACTTCCGGGACGGGAGCGAGATCCGCGTGGAAGGCCAGGGAGAGGGCCAGGCGGCTTTTCCAGGCGAGCTGGAAGCGCAGCAGCGAGCGGTCCGGCATGCCCACCTCGCGGATGAGGCCGGAGTTTCCACTACGGGAGTAGTAGGAGCCGCTGGAATACGACCATGCGGGCACCGTCTTGTCGGCGGTCTCGCCCTCGACCTTTGGCGGTGCTGGGGCGGCGGGATTCGCAGCGGCGGCGGAGGGCTCATCCTCTTTTGGTTGGACGATCGACCAGCCTTCCTCGGAATAGGGACCGCTGAAGATGACTTTCCCGCCGAGGGGGTTCGGCGCGATCATGCCAACGTTGTTCCGCGGAAGTACCACGGCACCTGCGTAGGGGGTTTCGAGCGTCACCGTGGCCGCGTCCATGGCGATCACGGTGCCCGGCAGCCGGTCGCCATTGATCAGGGCCACGCTGGAGAGATCGGCAAAGGGTTTGACGGCACGACCGCCGCGCAGGACGGCCTGACGCAGTTGGGTGGACTTGAACTCCACGGGCTGGTCCACGTCCGAACGCTTCCACAGCACCACCGGACCTTCCTTGATCCCGGAAAAGGTGCCATCAAGCCGGTCGCCGTTGCTGAAGCGCAGGAGGTCGGCCATGGGCTCCGCTGAGTGGACCGGCAGCAGTCCCAGCAGGAGGGTGGGGAAAAGGTGTCTCATTTTTCGTAGATCGGCAGGAAGCGGTAGTTGAGCGCGAGGGATAGAAGCGCTCCGGCGGTGCTGAAGGCGTTGCCCTGGTTTCCCGGCCAGTTGCCGGCGGGGGTCTGGATGGTCGAGAGGTAGCGGATGTTGCGGGCGTTCCATTCCTTCCAGGTCGGCTCGTCCGCGTGAAACAGGGCCTGCGACATGTAGTATTCCCAGTAGAAGGGGTAGTAGCGGTCGCGGTAATCCAGCTTCTTCTTGAGGTAGGCCAGGCTCGCCTGATAGCCCTTCGAGTCCTTGTCCTTTGATAGCGAGAAGCACAGCGAGCCGATGGCGGTCAGGGTCTCCTTGCCCCCACCGGGCGAGGTGTAGCCGTAGCTGCCATCCGCGCTGCGGTTGCGGGAGAGATAGGCCAGGCCCTTGTTGATCGCGTCGTCAGGGACGCCCATCCCGGCATTGCGCGCGGCGAAGAGTGCCACCATCTGGCATCCCGTCACCGTGGTGTCGGCATCCCGCGCGTCCGGGGTGTAGCGCCAGGCGTTGAAACGATTGTTCCGCTTCTGGGAACTGAGAATCAACTCCACCGCCTTCTTGAGCGCGGGGGCGATCTTGGGGTTGTCCACCATGCCGTAGCACTCCGCCAGCGCCAGCGTCGCGAAGCCATGGTTGTACATGCTGTTGCCGATGTAACCGTTGTTGGCGTTCTGCTGCTTGAGGATGAACTCGATGCCCTTGCGGATGTTGGCCGCGTTCGGGCCGACGTTCGGATCATCGCCGTGGGCCAGGAAGGCGATGACGCAGAGCCCGACCACGCCGGGCTCGTTGCCGGTGCTGTCGGTCCAACTGCCCTCCGCGTTCTGGTTCTTTGCCAGATACTGGAGTCCCCGTAGATACATCGACTCCACCTGTGCGGGAATCGCGTCGTCGGTCCGGCGTTCGAGATCCTGTCCTCCGGCGAGCAGAGTGAGGAAAAGCGCGGCGATCGGCGTGGCGATCAGGGTTCTGAGATGCGTGCGGATCATTTCGAAAGCTTCTCGGCCCCCCGGTTGTAGGCATCCAGCGCGTTGCGGAACTCCTCGGGCACGGCCTTGCCAGCGGCACCGGCGGCTTTCGGGATGCGGCGGGCCTCCTGTTTGCCATCGCCCGCTACGCCGTTGGCGGTGTTGGCGGAGTTGGAATCTCCGGTCTGGCCCTGGCCGGGTTTGTCACCGGGCTCCTTGCCCTTGCCTTCTCCCTCGCCCTTCTTGTCGCCTTCCGGGGTCTTGCCCATCATCCGCTCCATCATGTCCATCATCGCGCTGCCGGACTGGCCCTGACCCTGGCCCTGCTGCTTCTGCTTTTCCTTGGCGGCCTCGTAGATTTTCTCAATCACCTCGGTCTGCGCCGCGATGGTGTCGCCGCCGGTGTTGGTTTCCAGCAGGTTGCTTGTGGCCTCGCCCATGATGTCCTCGCATTCCTTGAGCAGGGCGATGACCTTCTCCACGGTCTGTTCGATCTCCAACTGCTGCACGTCGGCTGCCAGTTCGTCCTGGCGTTTGGCGAGCTTCTTCGAGCCATCGTGATGGTCTTCGAGGCTCTTGGGCGTCTCGATCGGAGCCTCGCCTGCAGGCTCCTGGGCGATGGCGCTCTGCCACCCGATCAGGGAAAGGGAGAGGATGAGGGAGGAAAGTTTCATGGCACAGGGGAAGGTTTCTCGTTCGACCGAAGGAACTGCTCAAGGGCGCGGGTCTGGGCGCGGATGTCCTGCTGCTTCTGGATCATTTTCATGACACGGAGCATGAACTCGAAATCCTCGTCCTCGGGGTTGTCACCTCCACCCCCGCCGCCTCCACCCCCGCCGTCCTTCTCCATCTCGCCTTCGAGCTTCTTGGCCCACTCGGTGAGCTTCGCCGCCCAGATCGCGGCGGAATCGGACGCGGACGAGGGGAAGTTCTCGTCGAACTGCTTGCGGACGTCCTCAAGCTTCAAATCGATCTTCGACTCCCGCATTTCATCCAGGATCTGCTTGAAGGTTTCCTTGTCGGTGCGGGCCAGATAGTGGCTTAGGTCCTCCTGGATCCAGCGCACGTCGGAGGCGGTGTCGCCCTGCTGCTTGGAAGATTCCTTGAGGCGACGCAGGTCGGCGGGATCAAACTCCGGGTCGGTGACCTTCAG